>JBEVND010000456.1:0-3046 GCA_040508285.1 Rariglobus sp.
ATCTATGGATCATCGCAGGACAGCTTTTACCGTCAGATCGCCCGCCTCGACTACATCCTCGAGGAGACCCGTCGTCAGAATGCACTTGGTCAGCTCAAGTCCGTGAACCTCGCCGTCGGGGATAAACAAGTGCCCGTTTCGTTTGATCTCCCGCCAGACGCGCGTGCCAACTCACGCGCTTCGACTTCGTCCGCCGCCAGGCCGGCCCCGTCCGTTTCCGGGACCGCGCTTTTCTCTCCGCCTCTTCGCAATTCTTCTCCTTCGACCCGTGATTTCTAGAACCAAGTTTATCGGCGCCGTTGAAATCGGCACCTCCAAAGTCAGCGTCCTCATCGGCGAGCTCACGCAGGGCACGCTTCACATTATCGGTGTCGGCGAGTGTCAGTCGCGCGGCGTGATCAAAGGCGCGGTCGCCGATTTCAAAGCGGCGAGCGAGGCCACGCACAGCGCGCTCATGGCGGCCGAACAGAGCGCCGGCACACGCATCGACGAGGTCTACCTCGCGCAGACCGGCGGACATCTCGAAGGGTTTTACAACGAAGCCGCGGTGAACGTTTCGTCGGCTGACAACATGGTCAGCGCGCCCGATATCGACACGGTGTGCCGTCTCGCCAAAGCGAAGAATCTGCCCGAAGGCCGCATGGTGGTTCACCACTTGCGCCGTCCGTTTCGCCTCGATGGCCGCAACGTTCCCGAGCCCGAGCACCTCGTTGGCCAGCGCCTCGAGGCCGGCTACTGGACCGTGCACGGCCAGGAAGGAAAGATCGCGGACAACATCCATGTCATCCGCGGTTTCAACGTCCGCGTCGCCGAGCTCATTCTCTCCAGCCTCGCTTCGGGTGCGATGCTCGCGTCAACGGAGGATAAACAAAACGGCGTGCTCGTGATCGATGTCGGCGCAGGCACGACGGATTTCGTTCTTTATCGCGAAGGTTGCGCTCAGCTCACCGGTGTCGTTCCCGTTGGCGGCGGCCATCTCACAAACGATCTCAGCCTCGGTCTGCGTGTGACCGAGGGCCAGGCCGAGAAACTCAAACTCCGTTTTGGTCGTGGCACTGTGTTGACCAAAGACCGCGCCGAGAAGGTGTGGCTTAACGGCGACTTTGCCATTGGTGATCGCCAGTTCCCGCGCCACACCATCGAGCAAATCACCGCTGCCCGCACGGCGGAATTGTTCGAAGTCGTGCGCAAAAAACTCGGTGCCGCGTTCTCCCCCGAAAAGACTGCCGCCGGTATCATCCTCACGGGTGGCACCGCCAAGTTGCCCGGCATCGACGAAGCCGCTGCGCGCGTTTTTGGCGTGCAAGCCCGCCTCGGGGAAGCACCCGGCTGGGTCGCGGAAAACCTCCGTGATCCTTCGTTTAGCAGCGTGCTCGGCCTCCTGCATTACGGGCTCAGCTCGCGCACCGATCTCGCCACGCCGCGCCGCCGCTCGCGCGCTCCGGGCTGGATGAGCAAACTTTTCGCCACCGCCTGATCGCCAACCCGAGGACTCCGCCATGAATCCCAACGAACTTCCTCTCAGCCACGAAATCCTCACCGACCGCACCATCGCGATCAAGGTCGTGGGCATCGGCGGCGCCGGCTCGAACGCGGTGGACCGTCTCAAGATGGAGAACCTCGACCGCCTCCAGATGGCGGTCATCAACACCGATCACCAGGCGCTCGCCAACTCGCCGGTGCAGGACAAGATTTTTATCGGCTCCACCATCACGCGCGGCCTCGGTGCCGGCGGGGATCCGGACCTCGGCCACGACGCCGCCGAAGCGGATCGCGAAAAAATCGCCGCCGTCGTCAAGGATTGTGACTTGGTGTTTCTCGTCGCCGGCATGGGCGGTGGCACTGGCAGTGGCGCCGCTCCGACCGTGGCGGAAATCGCCGCCGAGTCCGGCGCGCTCGTGATCGCGTTTGTCACGCTTCCGTTCACCTTCGAGGGTGGTCGTCGCGTGAAGCAGGCCGAGGAAGGCCTCGCGGCACTTCGCAAGGTGTGCGACGCCGTCATCCCGTTGCCCAACGACATCCTGCTCCAGCAAGCCGAAGACGGCGAAACCGCGCTCGATTCCTTTTCGCGCGCCGATGAGTGGATCGGTCGCGGCGTAAAATCGATTTGGTCGATGCTCTTCCGCACCGGGTTGATCAATCTGGATTTTGCCACCTTGCGTCAGGCATTTCACACGCGCGGCGGCAAGACGTTGTTCGGTCTCGGCGCCGGCTCGGGCGAAAACGCCGTGGCCGAGGCAATCGAGGGCGTTAAAATGTGTCCGCTGCTCGCCACGCCGGAATTTGCCCGCAAGGCCGATCGCCTGCTGGTGAACATCGTGGGTGGCACCGATCTCACGCTCCCCAAGGTCAACGAAATCATGACAGCCGTGACCGAGCAGTTCGGTCGTGATTCTCACGTCATCATGGGCGCGGTCATCGACGAAGACATGCAGGGCAAAGTCGAAGTCGTCGTGCTTGGCACGAGCGACATCGGTGGTCGCTCTGGCGGCGTGCGCCGTCCCTCCACTTTGGCCCGTCCCACACGCGCGATCGCTCCGCAGCAAGCCACCCGCGTCGCCGGCGAATTAGCGATCGACACGGAGTCCGTTACCACGGCGCCGATCACGGCGGGCAAACCCACGACCACGGCCCCGTCTGCCGCCGCGGCTTCTGCGAAGGCCACGACCGGCGAACTCCCGTTGACGGCCGCTCCGGTCGCCCAAGATGAATTCTCGTTCAACGAACTCGAGAGCCGCGGTCATTTTGACAAAACGGACCGCAATCTCTTCGAGGGACAAGACCTCGATGTCCCCACTTACTTGCGCAAAGGCATCAAGCTGGCGCTTTGAGTGCGGACCTCGCGCGGCGGTGAGCCGGTGATTTAAGTGCGTTTGTAAAGGCACCCCTTGGCAAGCGGGCTGCTTTGTGCAGCATCTGCCGCATGTTCGTCGACGAGTGTGTAATCAAAGTTCAAGCGGGTGATGGCGGTCGCGGAGCCGTGAGCTTCCGCCGTGAAAAATACGAGCCTTGGGGCGGTCCCAATGGCGGCGATGGCGGTCGCGGT
>JBEVND010000470.1:0-3868 GCA_040508285.1 Rariglobus sp.
CACAGGCAGAAAGCCTGCGCACGTTTTCGATAGTAGCACTGGACGCGGGCGCTAGACCAGTCGCGTTAACACAGTCGGGCGTCAGACGCTCCGCTTACTTCACCGACGCTTCCGTGGCCCCTTCGATGTTCAATGCAGCGGAGTCTGCTGGCGACGCCGGATTCGGCGGCACCAGCGGCCGCTCCAGCCGGATCTCAAAATCCATATTTTCCCCGCGCATGGCGACCGGCGTCACTTTGAGTTTCAGATCTCCCACCTCGATCATGCCACTCGCGCCAGGTTTCACCCGCACCGTGGGCGTCTCGATAATTTGAGTTCCGGGCACAGCTGCCAATTTACCCAACACCTCGACTTCTTCATCCGCTATCCATACCTCGCCATGCTGGAGCGTGTTCGCGGCGTTGGTATTCAAGTTTTCGAGACCGGCCGACTTTCCGGCCGCTTCGTCGAGCGAAAGAAACCGTCCCGATACCGCCACTTCGTCACCGCTCGTTCCACGCTCAATCACGGGGCGCGCAAAAGCATAAAGCCGTCGTCCATCCGGCAACAAATGTCCGCCCGTCACCACGACTTCGCCGGATTTCAACTCGGCGCGCAGGGCGGAGCTGATGATATCCGCCGTCATCGGTCGGCGCAGTTCTTCAAGGCTTTCGCGCGCAGTCGCCAGCGTGACCTCACGCTCCGCCAGCATGGCCATCGCTTCCTTCAGATCCTCGACCAAATCGGCCTTCTCCCGCTCCAGACGCACGATTACCAGATCCGAATCAACCACCGGTTGCGCGGTTACCACGCGCGGAGTTTTCACGGGCGCAGAAACCATTTCAGCCTCGGGCGCGCGTGGAGAATAATACGCCACCGCAAGGCCCGCGATGAGCCCGCAACCAATCACCGCACCGCTATATCTCAAAAAATTCAACGTGCTGAAACCCTGGCTGGATCGAGCCCATCAAGCGAGCGCCAAGACGTCCGCCGATTTCCCATAAAAAAGCCGGAGCCCATGGTGAGCTCCGGCTTTGAAAATCGTGTCTGTAAGTTGCTTACTTTTTCTTAATCTTGATCGGTGCCGACGCCACGGCGCCCGCTTTGTAGGGATTGCTCAGATAACAAAAGACCCGATACACGCCTGGCTCAGTCGGCAACTTGATCTCCACCGACGGTTGACCGTTGCGCACGATGCCCGCCGAGTAATCCGATGTGGCCGCCGCACCCGTTCCCGTGAGATTGTAGTGCGACATTTCCTTCACGAGCGCCCACTTGATTTCGACCTTGGCATTCTGTGGGTCCGAAACCGTGACCGAGGCCTTGAGCGTATCTCCGCCATTGGGCTGGTCAGGCGTGGACAGCGTGATCTTGGAGATCGTGGGGCAACGATATTTCGGGGGGCGTCCGCTCCACAGCTCAGTCAGCGTATCGACCGCAGCGAGCTTGGTGTTGTCCGGCAGGAAAAGCCCATACCACGTCGCCGTGGCCTCGCGTTTAAAACCCCACGTGAACGCATAGGAACCGAGGCAAAGTCCGGGATGACCGAGCACCGACTTCTCGTAGATCGTGCGATAAGACTTCGCCTTTTCCGTGCTCGTGAGCTCTTCCGCCGCGCCGAATGAATTGCGGCCGATTTCCCACGTTCCGGGCGGTCCGTATTCAGTGATTACATACGGCTTACCGATATTGGCCTTCTTGTAACGATCACCGACCGACGGCCCGCCGCCGTAAGTGTTGACGCCCACGATGTCGATGCTCGGGCAATACTCCTTGATGTAGCCGAGCGTTTTGTCGCCCAGCTCGGCGATGACCGTCATCGTCGGGTGATTCGGATCTGTCTTCTTCACCATCGCGGCCAGCTCCTCGATCGCTTTCCAGAGCTCGGGATTGTTCTTACCGTGCGATTCCATCTCGTTGCCGATGCTCCACGCGAGCAAGGCGGGATGGTCTTTGAACTTGAGGACGTTTTTACGATTTTCCTCGATTCCGCGACGGATGCCATTCGGGTCATCGCCCAGCCAGATACCCACGGTCACGGTGAGCCCCAACTTATGGGCTTCGTCGAGTTCGCTCTGAGTATCTTTACCCACGCCCCACGTGCGAAACGAGTTGCCGCCCGACTCGGCCAGCACGTCCTTCGGCCCGCCACCACCACCGCCTTTGATGAAGTAAGGTTTTCCATCGCGCGTGAGTTGCCAGCCGGAGCCGGACTTCACCAACAACGTCTTAACCGGAGCCGCCAACGCGGATGAAAAGCTCAACACCGAGGCGGTCACGGCGACCACCAACAGCCTGGCCAATCGTGAAAGCCGATCAGACAAAATGATACGCGAACGAAGGTATTTCATTGGGGATAAGGGTAAAGGATCATGCCACCATCAATGCACTTTTATGCAATTAAATGCAGGACGCCTAAGCAAGTGGATTTCCGATTCCCGGCGAACATTTGCCAAAATGAGCAGTCGCAAGGAGACTCCCTCCTTCACCTCACCCCGCTATGTTCACTCGTCTCGTTTCACTCTCCGCTCTTTCGCTTGCCCTGTTGACAGTCGTCCAGGCCGAAGCCGTTAAGCTCACCGGTGCCAATGGTCGCGCCGTGGAATTCGCCGGTATCTGGGAGGCCCGACCCGAGGGACTGATCGTGGTCACCTCCGCCGAAAGCGCTCCCGTCACCGTCACGTGGGACAAGTTCGACCTCGCCAAACTCAAGACCGAGCAGCCCGCCCTCGAAGCCGCGCGTCAACGCGCCGTGTTTCTGCGCAGCGCTCAACCAGTTAATCTTGGTCTGTTTGCCGAGATCCTCACCGCCGCCCAAGTCGGCTCCGAAATCCGCCGCGTGCTCGACGTTCCGTCCACGGTGAAAGTGCCGGTCGCTTTCCGCACCACCACCGAAACCACTGTGCAAGCCACCCTCGTCACCGTTTACCCCACCGTGTGGGACGGGTTGGTTCTTCCCCCGTTCACCGGCGTAAACCAACGCAGTAAAACCGAGACGGAGACCCGCCAGATTACTCCCGACGAAATCACCACGACGCCGCGCCGCGTGTTGCAACAATTTGCCCGCACCACCGACGTGCTCCAGTCCGACCGCCGCGCGCTTTTCGAACTTAACAAGGTCAATCCCAAGCTCCTCGAAGAAGCCGCCCAAGGCCTTGAACGCATCCGTGCCAGCCTCCCGCCCAAGCAATTTCTCGCCAACGACCCCACGCTGCAAACCCTGGGCCAGCGCCTGACGGAAGCGATCACCACGATCCGCGATCTTCCCTCCGGTCAAACGATCAGCCGCGCGCAGCAGGATCGTATCCGCGATTTCCTTACGCTCGCCGATCATCCGATTCTGCGCTGAGCGCAAGGTCCTGCGTCAAGACACCGCCGTGAGTGCGTCAGCCTGATGAAGCCCCGTCGTGTCGCGCTCAGGGACGCGTTACCGTCAGACGCAGGAAACGACTTCCCGGTCCGGTCACCGGCAATGCATCCGTGACCGTAACCGTGCGTAGGCCGGCGCCGGCCTCCACGACGGACTGCGCGCCACCCAGATTCATCACCGCCGCACCACCGGCGCTGCGAGCGATGGGCGTCCACGTGGTCAGGTTCGTCGAGCTTTCCACCGTGTAGACCAGGTCGGTTGCTGAAACCACCCGCCGGAAGACGATCACCAGGTGGTTTGCCCCATTCACCGTAATCGCCGGCCCCACCCCTGCGGCGTCTGCCACACGCGGATTCACCCCGAATGCGTATTCAAATAAATTGGACAATCCATCACCATCGGGATCGGCGCCCGGCCCCGTGATGAGTCCCGCGGCCAGTTCAGCATCCGTGAAATTCAACGCCGTAAATGTGGCAAAACCCGCCGCGATCGCCGGCACCGGATTATCGAGTGCGGAAT
>JBEVND010000485.1:0-7430 GCA_040508285.1 Rariglobus sp.
AGAATGCGCTTGACGCACGTTTAGGGAGTGCGAAGGCGCGTAAGACTATATCGAGCGAGAGCTATGTTAAAGCCAACGCTTCCGACGACGACCAACAAGGGGCGCGATCGGCGGGCTATTTTTTCCCGGACACGCGGCGCTGCGGTTTTACGAAGACGTAATCGACCAAAATACTCAGGCCGAAGACGCCACCGAGTGTGCGAATGTTGCGCATTGCACCGACCACACTCGAAAGCGAACTGGCCGCCCGTTCCTGCACGCGGGTGAGCAGCACGCAGGCAAGGAGCGCGGTCACGGGAAGCACGAAAAACACCCGATGATACACGTCGATCGAGGTGGTTTCGCCGCGCAGCAGTGTTTGCAGAATCTCGCCGCCTACGATCGGGCCCATCGCGGTGATCAAGGACGTGATTGCGAGGTTGGCGCTGATCGCGAGCGTCTTGGCCTGCGGCGGGATGATCTTCAGTTGCAGGTTAAACATCGAGAGCACGAAACCCGCGCCCATCACGCCGCCGAAAACCCACATGCCGTAAAGCAGCCAGCGGTTGTCCGGTGTAAGGATGCACCACATGAAGTTCTGGAGCTGCCATGTGATCATGCAAAACAGCATCACGGGTTTGTTGCCGAAGCGGTCGGCCAAGGCACCCCACGCAGGCGCCGACACCGCGCCACCAATGCTCGCGAGAATCACCACCGTGGACACGTTTTGCACCGAGAGCCCGAGCTCCTTATACATAAAAACCGCGTAGAAGGGGCCGAAGGTGCTGGTCGCAAATCCCCACGCCGCGCCATACGCGACCAACCATAGAAACGCCGGCGTGTGGAGGAGGGCCCTTACTTGTTCGCGCCACGGCACGCGCGCTTCGGCTCGTTCGGAGACGGGCGAGTCGGACATGATTTTGCGTTGGAGCATGACCGATCCGAGCCGTAGGACGACCGCTCCACCGAGCAGGATCTGAAACGCGACCACGGTGCCAGCAAGTTTGCCGACCAACCAGCCGGCCAGCACCAAGAAAAAAATTTGCGAGACCTGAAGCAGGCGATTGCGACGGCCGAAATACTTTCCGCGCAGTCTCACAGGCACCCATTCCTGCACCCACGACATCCAACTTACACCAGTCAGCGCAGTGACAGCGGCAGACATGGCAAACAGCGTGATAAACCACCGTCCACTGATCTCTGGTTTGTCGATTGGCAGAAACGACAACATGATCGCCATCACAGCCCAACACAGCGCTTGGAGGAGGGAAGACGCGACGGAGACGGCTTTGGGCGAATAGGCACGATTGACCAACGGCATCAAAAACGCCTGCGCGAAATTCCCCCAAAACGGCAGCGAGGCAATCAGTCCATATACGGCTGGCGAAAGTTGAAAAAGCTCCACCAACAGGGCCGCGATAATGAAATTACCCGGCTGTAAAAGGTAAACCATCGGCGTCGCCGCAATGCCATCGTAGGTGCAATGGCGAAGGTTGTGACGAAGCGTCGAGGTGGACATGTCAGGCGTCGGGCGTTTAGTGGCGGGAACGTCCAACTTAAACTGTGCCTGACTTAATAGAAGCTAAAGTCTTCCAATCGAAAAATACGGTTGCATTGGCCCGCGCGCTCCTCGGCAAGGTGCTGGTCATCGCGGGGCCCGACGGCGTGGCCCGGAGCGGGCGCATTTGCGAAGTCGAGGCCTACGAGGGCGAAGACGATCTCGCCTGCCACGCGAGCAAAGGCCGCACGGCGCGGACGAGTGTCATGTATGCGGCCGGTGGCGTTTGGTATGTTTATCTGTGCTATGGCGTGCACGAGATGCTCAATCTTGTTACCGGCCCCGAGGATCGTCCGTCAGCGATTTTGATTCGCGGCGTCGAAGGCAGCGTAGGACCCGGGCGGTTGACGCGCGCGTTTGGGATCGATCGCCGTTTCAATGCCAAGACTGCCAGTCCAGATACCGGGCTTTGGATCGAGGACGACGGGTTCACGGATCCCGCGCGTGCGATCACCGCCACGCCGCGAATCGGGGTGGCTTACGCAGGCCCGATTTGGTCGATGAAACCCTGGCGATTTTTCTACGAGCCGTCGCCTGCTGCTACTTCTTCGAAGACGGTTCGGCCGCCGCGCGGTAGTCGGTGAGCACCGCGTAACCGGTGCCGACCTTCAGCTTCACCTCGAAGCGCAGGGGCAGGTGCTCGTCATCCGCGGAAACCCACACACGCACTTCACCGCCTCGGCGAAACATGCCCTTGGGCCTTCCAATCATCGAGGGAACGAGGAGCACGGCTTTGCGTTTCCCTTGTGGCGTCGAGACCGATTCCTCTTTCACCGCCGTGATTCGTAGCGCGTAGAACTCGTCGTCGAACAACACGAGCACGTCGCGCGACTGTCCCGGCTGGAGGCCCCAGATACGGGTTTGGATCAACGCCGTCATCAGGTCCAGCGGCTTGCCCTCGGGCAACGGAACCAGGGTCGAACGTGAGGGCTTGAGGTGATCGACGTAGTTGGCTTCGCGTTTCTCGTAATTGAAATCGATCGAGGCGTGCGTGCTTTCCTTGCTTGAGCGAGTCGAGGCCGATGCGCTCAACAGGTTTCCGTTGGCAGAGTCGAAGAGCGTCCACGCGTCGCCATCAAACGAATACATCAGCCGCACCAGGCCACGCGTCGCGCTGGTGGTGACGATGCGGATGGCAGGGCGACCCATCGACGATTCCGACTGCGCGGCGATGGTCATCTCGCCGGCGTGGCCAAACAAACCCCAGCCCACGCGATAGGTAAGCGCTTCGCCCGGCTGCAGAAGTGCGACCTTCTCATCGGCGCGCGCGGCTGCCACCAAGAAAAACAAAGCGAGTAAACAGCGCGGTAGATTCATGAGCAAAGGCGGGGCAGGGGCGTTCGTCTCTTAAAAGCCGTTCGCGCAACGGCGTCCACGCTATTCAAGGGTGAGCGCGGGTGGTTCCGTAGGCGCAAATGCGCCCGAGTTGGCAAGCTTGCGGCACGTGGCGAGGGTGTCGATTTCAGCGGGGGTCTTGTCGGTGCGGATCCGCGCGATTCGCGGGAAGCGCAACGCGTAGCCGCTCTCGTGGCGCTTACTCGGCTGGATGGAATCGAACGCGATTTCGAGAACGGTGTCGGGCACCACGGTGCGATATCGTCCGCGTTCTTCGATCGTGTGCTCCATGAAGTGTTGGGTGAGCGCGGCGATTTCGACGTCGGTGAGTCCTGAATACGCTTTGCCAACCGTGAGCAAAATACCGGTGGTTTCGTCGCGAATCGCAAACGTGTAGTCGCTCAGCACGCCTTTGCGTTTTCCGTGACCGTATTCCACGCCAACGACCACGACGTCGAGAGTGGCGTAAGCTTTTTTAAGCTTAAGCCAGGCGAGACCGCGTCGGCCCGGCGTGTAAGCGCTGCGTGGGTCCTTGGCCATGAGACCTTCGTTGCCTCGCTGGCGGGCGGCGAGAAAGGCTGACTCGATCTCCAGCTCGGTTGTCGCCTGCTGGACCGGCGCGAGCGTGAAGCGATCAGGTGGGGTGGTGGACAGCAGTTGGGCGAGCAAATCACGTCGCTCCGCCAGAGACGATTTCAGGAGAACAGCTCCATCGCGCCAAAGCAGATCGTAACACGAAACGGATACGGGAATCTCCGCGCCGAGGAAGAAGTCGTCTCCTTTGCGACCGAGTCGTTTTTGCAATTCCGCAAAAGGCAGGGCGCGTCCGTCACGCCAGGCAAGGAGCTCGCCGTCGATGATGAAGTCGCCGGGCAACGATTTGGCGGCCGCCGCGATGTCGGGGAACTGGCCGGTGATCCGGTGGAGATCGCGGGAAAAGAGCTCCACGCGGTCGCCTTCCTTGTGCACCTGACAGCGGATGCCGTCGTATTTTTCTTCGAGCCAGACAGGTGCGCCAAGACGTTCGAGAATCGCACCTGCGGTCGGCTCGGGACCCGCGAGCATAAATTGCAGCGGATGAAACACGCGGAGGGCAATTGCCGAGAGACGATTCTCGCGGGCGGCGCGCACAACTTCGGCAATGTCGCCACAGAGGAGATTTGCCTCGCGCACCAGTTCGACCGATTGCCCGGACGCGGCGGCGACGGCTTCCTCGACCAATCCTTCCTTGAGGCCGATGCGAAGATCGCCGGTGACGATTTTGATGAAGTATTTCGCCGCCGTGGGTGAAAGCGTGCGGAGGCGGGTTTGAAAATGTTCGATCTTGGCGGCGGGACCACGCGCGGCCGAAAGCGTGGCGAGCAACGCCGCGATGTCGGCAAGCGGAGCAGGTGCAGGTTGCGTGCGGCCGGCGAGGATCGCCTCCGCGGTGTCGCCGCTGTCGCTGTAACGCAGGTAGGCGCGACGGTATTCGCCTTCGTTGAGGCCGGTGATTTCGAGCAGTGCGCGTTTGATCACCGCCCAGCCCAGGTTGAGTGTGCGGGCGTCGGATTGGGGGAACGGCCTGCCGGTGAAAAACAGCGCCGCCCGGGCGGCGTCTTCGTCGCCCAAGGTGACGAGATAGTCGCGCAGGAGGGCGATTTTTTCGAGCTTGCTGGCCGTCGTCCGAAGTCGTTCGGCCACGTGGGCAAACTTGTCCAATGAGTCGTTAGCCGGCTCCGATTCCGTGGCGAAGGGAGCGGGCGTCGCTTCGAGCGCACCAACTGGATCCACTGCAACCTCGTCGGCGATGGCCGCGCCCGGGGCGGCTGTCGGCAGCGAGATGCCGGGTAACGTGAGCGACATCTCCAATTGGTTGTCTTGGCCAATCGCCCACGCTTCGACGCCGCGCTCGCGCAAGGTGCGGGCAAACTCCGTCGCGAAGCCGTGCAGCGTGAGCACGCGTTTGGGTTTAACCCGCTCCACGAAGCGTAGCAGATCGTTGTAGTCCGCGTGATCGGAGAGCGGAAATGCCGCGTCACACTGATACCGAAAGTGCGCGCCCGGATCGAGCGCCCAGCCGGTGATCATGGCCGTGCGGCGACGTTTGATTTTTTTGAGAAACGACGACGCCGGCTGCTGGGGCGGACAGATCACGACGTGGCCTGCCTGTTCGTTGGCATCGAACGCCCGAAACGGCGGAAACGTGAGGCCAAGTTCTTCGTAAACTTGAGTGAGGCGCAACGTCGCCGGGTGAAGCATCACGGGCAGGCTGGCACCCGCGAGGCTGCTCAGGAGTTCCTGACTTTTACCGAGACTGTAGCCGAACAACACCGGCACTTCGTCGTCCTCGATGGCTTGCCGGCAAAAATGGATGATGGCTCGCAACACGTCGGCGGTCGGCGGCAGGACGTAGTGGGGTTTTCCATACGTCGTCTCCATGATCACGAGATCTGCGGGTGGCGTTTCGCACGGCTCGGCGGAGAGGCCGGTGCGAAGTTTGAAATCTCCCGTGTAGAGCAGCCGTCCGTGCCTCTCGTGTTCGAGCAGGATCTGCGCGGAACCGTAGATGTGACCGGCGGGGTAAAGCGTTGCTACGACCCCGGGTGAAAAGTCGGCCGTTTGGTGAAAAGGCAGCACACGTTCGCGACGTTCGCCGGGCATGCGGGCGTTCATCAACTTGGCTGTGCCTTCGGAGCACAGAATTTCGTTATGAGGCGCGAGGTGATCGAAGTGCGCGTGAGAGACGAACGACCGTGGCGTGGGATGATGCGCGTCCAGCCACCAGCCGGTTTGGGGCAGCCACAGACCGTTTCGAAATTGAACATCCCAGGGCATGTTAGCGCGCAACGTTTCGCGCATGGACCGCAACCACAAGCGGAGGTCGCAGAAAACTTACGCATTTGCGTCGAGCGAGTATTTGCCGGGGCCGGTGAAGAACAGCCCGAGGCAAACGGCTGCCATCGCCGCGGGGTGCGCAGACGCATCCCAACCGGCAAATGGGTAGTGTTTCCAAATCGCGGCGACGACCATGGTGACAAACAACGCCAGCGCAGCGGGCCGATGAGCAAAACCCAAAATCAGAAGCAGCCCGCCCAGTGTCTCCGCCGTCGCTGCGGCGAAACCCCAGCCGGCGTAGCCAAATTTGATCCCGAGATAACTCACGGCGCGGCCCACCGATTCCCATTTATCCACGCCGCCGGCGAGTTTTGGAAAACCGTGGACGAGCATGAACAACGTGCCGATACCGATACGCATCACAAGCAGCCCGAAGTCGGACCAGCGATCGAGTGACTTCCACTTCAGGTTCATGGATTAAGACCCAGTGTGGCGAGGATCAGCAGCGCCAGCAGGCCCACGCCAACCAAAATCCAAAACACGCGAACGGGCTTTCGTTCCGTTTGGCCGTCCGATTCATCGGGCAAATCAAGTCCGTCGTAGATCGACGTCTCGCGCCAGCCGGTGCGCTCGTCGGCACCGCATTCCGGACACGCGTGGGCGTTGCGCGGAATGTCGGTGCCGCAGTTGGCGCACTCTTCGGGCGGCGGGAGCGGACGGGCCATGCCTTACTTCTTTTTGGCGGTCGCGGGTTCTTTGATCGCGGCCGTTTCGGGCAAGTGGAAATACTTGCGCTTCGCCAAGCGCCAGGCGGTGACGAAGAACGCAGTCAACGGGATCGCGAGCACCATGCCGAGAATACCGTTAAGGGCCGTGCCCCAGAAGAAAATCGAAACGATGATCGCGACCGGATGCAGACCGGTGCGGTCGCTCATGATCTTGGGGGTGAGATACCAGCCTTCGATGTTTTGCACGATGACGAAGACCAGCAAGACCAGGCCGACCAGCGGCATGCCGCCTTCGGGTTGAAGCAAGGCCAAGGGAAGCGCGATGCTCAGACCGATGATCGTGCCGAGGTAAGGCACGATGTTCAGGATTCCGAGGATTAGTCCGATAATGAGGCCGAATTTAAGGCCGACGACGCTGAAGCCGACCGCGAGCATGCCGCCCATGATGAGGCCGATGACGAGTTGACCGCGGAAGAACGAGATGATGATCGCGATGAATTCCTTAACGAGAAACACGATGTCTGCTCGCACCGTTGGCTTAAAAAACGGCAGCTGTTTATCGAGATTCCGGGTCGGTTCACGGCTCGAGAGCAGGAAGAAGAAGAGGTAGATTGGCACCACGGCCAGGTGCGCAGCAAAACCGAAGAAACCGAAAACCACGTTGCTGGCGGATTTCAGCGTGGGGAGAGCGTATTGCGTGAGATCGTTGGCCTCCTTTTGGACATTGTTCACGGCGTCGTTGACGACCTCGTAGGACATCAGTTTGTCGCGCAACTGGATCCATTGCGGGTAGTGTTCCTGCACATACGACACGGCATTTTTCCAGAACTCGGGCAGATAGCTGATGAACGCGACGACTTGGTCGATCAGCGGGGGAATGACCAGCGTGAGGCCACCCGCCAGCACCAGCACGAACACTCCGTAGAGCACGATCACGGCGGCCATCCGCTTTAGCTTCAGCTTCTTCTCCAAGAGTTCCACCAGCGGGCGCATCACGAGCGCGAGGATGCCGG
>JBEVND010000003.1:0-9306 GCA_040508285.1 Rariglobus sp.
TCGGCCTCGGTGAGTTTCTCGCGGTCGACGCCCTTCGCATACCACACGGGAATGCGGTGGCCCCACCAGAGTTGGCGGCTGATGCACCAGTCCTGGATGTTTTCGAGCCAGTTGAGATACACCTTCGACCAGCGCTCGGGGTGCATCTGAATCAAGCCATCGCGCACGACCTGCTTGGCTTCTTCGACGCGCGGGTATTTGAGCCACCATTGCTGCGTGAGACGCGGCTCGATGGGCACGCCGGCGCGTTGCGAGTAACCGACGTTGTTTTCGTAGGGTTTCGCTTCGATGAGATTGCCGCGTTCCTGCAGGATCTCGCCGGCTTTTTTGCGGGCGGCGAAACGCTCCATCCCTGCCAGCTCGGGGCCGGCGAACTCGTTCATCGTGCCGTCGGCATTGAGTGCATCGATGACCGGCAGCTTGTGGCGCTGGCCGATCTCGAAGTCCACTTTGTCGTGGGCGGGCGTGACTTTGAGCGCACCGGCGGCGAAAGCCGGATCGACCGCCGCATCGGCGATGATCGGGATTTGCACGCGATCGCCAAGCGGACGCCAGACGCGTTTGCCGACGAGGTGTTTGTAGCGCTCGTCGTCAGGGTGAACCGCCACGGCTGCGTCGGCCGCGATGGTCTCGGGGCGCGTGGTCTCGAGGACGAGATGCGTGAGCGGGATCGTGTTGCCCTCGGCGTCTTTGGTCGTGGACGGTTCGACCAATTCGTAGCGGAGCTGATACATGAAGCCCTTGGTCGGACGCATCTCGACTTCCTCGTCGGAGAGCGCGGTCAAGGAAACTGGGCACCAGTTCACCATGCGTTTACCGCGGTAAATGTGGCCCTGGTCGAACAACTTCACGAACGACGTGAGCACGGCCTTCGAGTAGCCGGGATCCATCGTGAAATGCGTGCGGTCCCAATCGCAGGAACAGCCGAGTTCGCGGAGCTGCTTGAGGATGTGGTCGCCCTTCTCGTCGCGCCACGTCCACACGCGTTTGAGGAACTCCTCGCGACCGAGATCGCGACGGCCTTTGCCTTCGGTCTTTTTGAGGTGCTTCTCGACCATCGTCTGCGTGGCGATGCCGGCGTGGTCGGTGCCGGGAATCCAGCACGCGGCCTTGCCCTCGAGGCGGGCGCGACGGATGAGCGCGTCTTGCAACGTGTTGTTGAGCACGTGGCCCATGTGCAGGATGCCGGTGACGTTCGGCGGCGGGATGACGATCGTGTAGGTTTCCTGTCCCGGCGCGGCGCGGCCGGCGAAGCACTTGGCTTCCTGCCAGGCGGCATACCATTTGGATTCAACGTCGCGTGCTTCGTAGCTCTTGGTGATCTCGGCCATGATGAAAAATTAAGCCCGCCAGCCAACCGGCCGCCTCTCCAAGTGGCAAGCGTCGGAATTCGCCTCGAAACGGCACGGGCATTGCAAGCGCACCGCGTTCACGCGCGGCTTGCCAACCTGCCGCGCCGCAACTGATTCTCCCTCTTTTAATCCTCGTGACTGGCCGCATCCAAAAACACGCCCGCGAACGCCTGAACTTCGTGGGCGAGGTCTCTACCGCCAAACGCCTTTCGGCCTGCAAAACTTTTTTGCGCCTCGAGAGCGCCATGATCCGGATGCGTCACGACGCCGGCGAGTCGGGGCTGGCGATCACCCGCGCCCGCAGCGCGATGATCGATGTGATGCTCGCGCATCTGTTCGATTACGCGATCGCCTCCTACGAACGCGTCCACGGCAAACTCTACACGCCGGTCGCGTTGGTGGCGCTGGGCGGTTACGGCCGCAGCGAGCTGAGTCCGCACAGCGACATCGACATCATGTTTCTCTTCCCGTCGAAAATGCGGGACGCGTCGGTCAAGCCGTTGCAGGAACATCTGACCAACGAGATTCTCTACATTCTCTGGGACTGCGGCCTGAAGGTCGGTCACTCCACCCGCACCATCGAAGAGGTGTTCATCGAGGCACGTAAGGATATCCAAAACAAAACCGCGTTGCTCGAGGCCCGCCTGATCGCCGGCTCCGCCACGCTGTTCGATGGCTTCGCGCAGACCTACAAAGCCTACTACACGGTCGAAGATCCCAAGGGCTACATCGCCGCCCGCCTCGAGGATCAACGCGTGCGCCGTGCCAAATACGGTGACTCCGTTTTCCTTCAAGAGCCCGACATCAAGAACGGCGTCGGCGGCGTGCGTGATTATCAAAACGCCCTCTGGATGGCGCGCGTGAAACTCGGCATCACCGACATCGCCGAGCTGGGTGAGCAAAATTTCCTCCGTCGCAACGAGCTCCGCGATTTCCAGCGCGCCTACGAGTTCCTGCACCGCGTGCGCAACGAACTGCACATCCAGAAAAAGCGCCCGACCGATGTGCTCGATCTCGAAGCCCAGCCGCGCATCGCACTGGGTCTCGGCTACACCAACAGCGATTTGCTGGGACGCGTGGAGCAGTTCATGCGCGATTATTACCGCGCCGCGCAGACGATTTTCCGCATTTCAAAACTGGTCGAAAGCCGCCTTGCCCTCACGCTCGAGAAGCCGAGTCGTTTCATTTCATTCCGCGACGCCGTGCTCGCGCGCCGTCACGAAAAGGTAAAACACATCGACGGCTTTCTCCTGCGCAACAAGGAGCTGAGCGCCGAATCCCCGCTCACGTTCAAGCAGGACCCGACGCGCGTCATCCGCGTGTTCCGCCACTGCCAAAGTCTCGGCGCGCAGATGGACTTCAACCTGCAGGCGCTCGTCCGCGAATCCATTCCGCTGGTCACGCGCAAGGTCATCGAGTCCGACGACGCCAACACGAGCTTCAAAGCCATCTTGCAGGAAACGGGTAGCGTTCACGACACGCTCGCACTGATGCACGAACTGGGCGTGCTCGGGCGGTTCATCCCCGAGTTCGACGGCCTTACGTGCCTGGTGCAGCACGAATATTACCACCGCTACACGGCGGATATTCACACGCTCAACGCCATCCGTGAGCTTGACCAAATTTTCACCGAAGCGGAGCCCATCACGCTCAAATACCGCGCTACGCTTCACGAGACCGCCACGCCCGCGTTGCTCTATTTGATCTTGTTGCTCCACGACATCGGCAAGGCCCGCGGCATCCAAGGCCACGCGGAAAGCGGCGTGGAAATCGCCATCCCGATTCTCAAGCGACTCAAGATCAGCCCCGAAAATACCGAGCTGGTGATCTTTGTAATAAAAAATCATCTGATCATGGCACGCTTTTGGCAGAAGCGGGATGTAGATGATCCCACTACCGCAGCCGCGTTTGCCGAACTCGTTCAGAGCGCCGACAACCTCAGGTATCTTTACGTCCACACGTTTTGCGACGCACGCGGCACTGCCGGGGGTCTTTGGAACGGCTACAAAGATGCCCTCCATACCGGACTTTACCGCGCTACCCTCGATCAACTGATCCACGGCGCATCCCTCGTTACCCGCAATTCGCAACGTCTGCAAATGACCTACCAGGACCTAGTCTCGAAAACCATTCCCGGCATCAGCCAGGACGAGATCACCGCGCACTTTAATCTGCTGCCTGAACGGTATTTTATCCATACCGATCCCGAGGAGATTTCCCTCCACATCAGCATGGTCAACCGCCTGCTGAAATCGATCAACCAAGCCGACTCCGTCGGCACGTTGCGCCCCGTCATCGAGTGGAAGGACGACCTCAACCGCTCGCTCACCGTGGTCAACGTCGTCACGTGGGACCGCGCCGGTCTGTTCTATAAACTTGCCGGTGCCTTCAGCGTCGCGGGCCTTTCGATTCTCGGCTCCAAGGTCATCTCGCGTTCGGACCACATCGCGATCGACACCTTCTACGTCGTCGAGCCGGGCCGCGGCATTGTGCAAAGCGCCAAGGCCCAGGAAATCTTCGCCCGCACGGTCGAAGAGGCGCTCATGTCCAACAAGGATCTCTATCCCGACATCGTCGCCCAGGCCCGTAAACTTGCGCCCGCCCGCTACATCAAGACCAACAGCGTCGGCGAGATCATGCACGCCTCGTTCCCTCCCACGGTCGAGGTTTACCACGAGCTCTCCATGCAACGCACCATCGTCGAAGTGCAGGCGCGGGATGAGATCGGCCTCCTTTTCCGTCTGGGCAAAACGATCAGCGACCACGGCTTCGACATCACGTTTGCCCGCATCGGCACCGAGCGCGGCATCGCCATCGACACGTTCTACATTGAGAACACCAACGCCGACACCGCCGAGGACAACAGCCGCCTGCACAACCTCCGCGACGCGCTGACGTTGATCATCTCACCCGCCGACACCGCGACCGCCGCTGCGGTCTGAGTTACACCGGCCTTAAGCCTTCGCCTCTTCTCCCGCCCTCTTAATCCCTCTTTGTCTACCGGGTCTCCGGACGAAAGTTAAAGACTACGAGGGAAAGAGAGAGAAAAAGCTCCTACCAAGGCGTCGCTTCACCCCTCTGAGTGTCGCCGCATTTTAACAGTCTCTGAGTTTGCCCGCCGCGCGACCCGCGCGATACTGGCCGCAAAACATGGACGTCGATTCCGACCCTCGCGCCGATCGTGCGCTCTACCGCATCAGCAGCCTAGCCGGTCACATCGATGACCCGCACGCCGCGTTGAAGTCCATTCTGACGATCTCGATCGAAACGCTCGGCGCGTCCTCGGGCTCGATTTCCCTGCTCAATCCCGACACGGGAAAACTCGAGATCGACGTCCACCAAGGTCTCTTCAGCGATGCCGACGATGTGAGCCTCCGGCTCGGCCAAGGCATCACAGGTTGGGTCGCGTTTCACGGCCGCCCGCAACTCGTCTCCAACGTCGCCAGCGATCCGCGCTACATCTCCATCCGCAAGGAAGTGCGCAGCGAAATGGCCGCGCCCATGGTCGAAGCCGGCGGACAAATCCTCGGCGTCATCAATGTCGATAGCGACCGCCTCGGGGGCTTCAACGACACCGATCTCGCCCTGCTCGTTCGCATCTGCGACGAGGCGACCGCCGTCATGCAACGCCTGTGGCAACTCCGGCACCTGAGCGGCAAGGCGCGCCAGCTCGAATCGCTCATCACCATCGGCCAGTCCCTCGTCGGCAAACTCGAGCAGCAGGAACTCTTCGACACGATCACTCGCGACGCGCGCACGATCACCAACACCCGCACCTGCGCGTTCTACCTCTACAACCCCGCGCGTCAGAACCTCCGACTGATTTCCCTCACGCATTCGGGCAGTCTTCCCAAGGTGCCGGAAGAAGATCTGCCGCTCGCCTCGTGCCTGGTCGCCGCGGCGATTCATACGCGCAAGCAGGTCGAGTTTCTCAATATCCAGTCGCCCGAATTCCTCGACGTGGTCGACCTTCCGCGCGACCCCGCGCTGCGTTCACTGCTCGCCGCGCCCGTCCTCTACGAAAACGAAGTCATCGGCGTGCTCGCGGTTTTCACCGACCACGTTCACCGCTTCAACAACGACGAGAAACGCCTCCTCGCCGCCCTCTCCTCGCTCGGCGCCGTCGCCCTGCAAAACTCACGCCTCTACTCACGCGTTTTCCAAAGCGAAGAGTCGCTCCGCAAAAACGAGCAGCTCACCACGCTCGGCCTGCTCGCCGCCGAGATCGCTCATGAGATCCGGAATCCGCTCACGGTGATCAAACTGCTTTTCGGTTACCTCGACTTGGAGTTTCCCGAAGACGATCCCCGCCGCACCGACGTGCGTGTGATCAGCGAAAAACTCGACCAGCTCGAAGCCATCGTTTCACGCGTGCTCAACTTCGCCAAGGCGCCTTCAAGCCTGCACTCCCGCTGGGGTCTCTCCGACATGATTGGCGACACCATCGTCCTCATCCGGCTCAAGCTCGCGCAGAGCAAGATCCAGCTCCGCTTCGATCCGCCGACGCGCCCGCTGGTGGTCGATGTCCACAAGGGCCAGATCCAGCAGGTGCTGCTCAACTTGTTGATCAACTCCACGCAGGCCATGAACGACGGCGGCACGATCGATATTCGTTGTTCGACCGAAAAACGCGGCGAATCCGACTTCGCCCTCATCGACATCCACGACACCGGCAAAGGCATTCCCGAAGAGCTTCGGGCCCATATTTTTGACTCATTTCTCTCCGGTCGCTCCGACGGCACGGGGCTCGGTCTCGCCATCGCGAAACGAATTCTTCTCTCCCATCACGGCGACATTACCTTGCTCGACTCCGGGCCGGGCGGCACCACGATGCGCATCGCCCTTCCCCTCGTCAGCTAACTATGCCCATCCCTGAGAAACGTCCCATCATGACCATCGCCGTCGTCGGGCTTCTGATCGCCGCGACGGTTGTGCTCTTTATTTTTCGTCTTCCCCTTCCCCTGCGACTGGCCGTGGCGGGCACCGATTTGATCGCCGCCGCCATCCTTTTCGCCGCCAGCCGCCAAAGCCGTTCGTCGTGATGTCCACTCTTCTTCGCTTTACCCTCGGTTCCGCCGTTGGTCTCGCCACGCTTGTGGCCACCGCCGCCTCGGATGTGCTCGAACTCGACTCCGTCGAAGTTCGTGGCACCGCGCCTGAATACACACGGCTCTCGTCACCCGTCACGAGCACCGCCTACAGCGGCGCTTTTCTCGACACCATCGACGCCCAGACCTTTGGAGATGTCTCGCCGCTCGTCCCCGGCCTTTTCATTTCCGAGCAGTCGATCACCAACTCCAGTTACAACCTTCGCGGCATCACCACGGACAACACCGATGTCCGCCTCGCTCAGCGCGTCGGTCTCTTCATAGACGGCGTTCCGCTCTACACCAACGGCACGTTCAACGTGGCGATCTTCGATGTCGACCGCGTGGATGTGATCAAAGGTCCGCAAGCCAGCGTGCTGGCCGCCCCTACTCAAATCGGCGCGATCTCGTCGGTCTCCAACCGACCGACCAACGAAACCTCTTCAGAATTCACCGTCGGTCTGGGCGACTACAACTCCCGCCTTGCGAGCGGCACCGTCAACGTTCCGCTCGTCACCGACAAGCTCCTCGCCCGCCTCGCCGTCACCGGCCAGCAGGTCGACGGCTACGTCGACAACCGCCTCGGCGGCAACTTGCAAGGTCGTGAAACCACCGCGCTCCGCGGCAGCCTGCGTTGGCAACCTTCCGCCAACACCACCGCCGACCTCATCGTCGGTTTCCAACGCGACACGCCGACCGGCACCGCGTTTCAAAGCATGGTGATCCCCGATTCCACGGGAGTCGTGGATTTCTATGACGACGCCGAGCTCAACCGAGGCTCCGCGCTCGGCGCCGAGCGCAGCATCGTCAGCGTCACCGGCATCGTCAGCCACAAGCTCAACGAAACTTGGACCGCGTCCACCAACACCGGCTGGCGTGACACAGACCTCTCTGAAGAATTCGATGCCGACGGCTCGCGTTTCTTCCTCATCGAAGCCGGTGAATACACCCGAGCCCGCCAGTTCACACAGGAACTCCGTTTCACCTACGACGCCAATGAACGCCTCCGCGCCAACATCGGCGGCTTCGCCTCGTGGCGCGACGCCACCCAGCGCGTGCCGCTTCGCACTGATCAGAACCTCTTGGTGCTCTTCCTTACCGGCGCCCCCGCACCGATTCCCCTTCCTACGTTTTACGAGGAAACGGTCATCACCTCGGCTGACACGCTTGCCGGAGATGTTTTTGGCGACGTCTCGTTTAAACTCACCGACCGCCTCACCGTAGGCGCCAACGCCCGCGTCGGGCGTGAGCGCACCACGTCCGGCTATGAATCACTCGCGGCGTCCACGCCCAGCATTCCTATCCTGCCCACGGCTGGAGGCGGCAACAGCTTCTTCGCGCCGACCGGCGGCCGACTCGAAAGCACCCGTAACGACAATTTCTGGGTGGGCGGGGTCAACGCCTCCTTCGAACTCACGCCCAGCCATGTAGCCTATTCCTCCGTGGGACGCGGACGCCGCCCTCCGAACACAACCTTCGCCCAAGGCCCAACCTTCGAAGAGGTGCGCCTCAAAGAGGAGGTCGTCTGGAATTTCGAAACCGGAATCAAGGGTATGCTGCTCGATCGCCGCGTGGGCTACGACTTCGCGGTCTTTCATTATCGTTATGACCATTTTCAGACCGAAACGTCCTCAGGCGGTGTCACGACTCCGACGGACGGCGGACGCGCCTCGGCCAACGGCTTCGAAGTTACGCTCAACGCCAAGGCCAACGACTACATCAACGTGTTTAGCACCTACGGCTACACCGACGCGTCGTTCGCCAACCGCGACGAAGACGGCAATCCACAGGCCTTTGCCGGCAATACGTTCCGCCTCACCTCGCTCTACACCTTCTCGCTCGGTGCCACCTTCACGCTGCCGCTGGACGGGGCTGGCGCGTTCTTCTTCACGCCGGTCTGGCAGTATCGATCCGGCCACTACTTCGAGGACGACAACGACTCGAACGGCGGCTCGCTTCAACAGGCCGGCTACGGCCTCGTGAACTTGCGCACCGGCTACCGGACCAAGGACCAGAACTGGGAGTTCGTGTTCTGGGTGCGCAACCTCCTCGATCGCGAATACCTGATCGATGCCGGCAACATCGGCGGCACCTTTGGCCTTCCGACGTCCATTCGCGGCGCGCCCCGCATGATGGGCGTCAACGTCACCGCCCGCTTCTAAACCAGCGGACAGCGGCCGCATCCGGCTAGATCGACGGCATGAACGACGTGTTCGACGTGCCGTCGCGCTGGATCCGCTGATTGGTCCACGCGGTCGCCATCTCGACCATTTGGGCAAACGTATGCACGTCGAGTTTCATGCGGATGTTCTCACGGTGCGCCTCGACCGTCTTCACGCTCAGGCCCATTTGCGCTGCGATCCGACGCGGACTGAATCCCTCCCCGATCAACCGGAAAACGTGCAGCTCGCGGTCCGTGAAACAGTCGATGCCCGAACCCTCGCGCTCCTGTTCAGGTTGGAACGAGCGGCGCGCCAGTTCCGACGCCAGCGCACGGCTCACGTAAATCTGTCCAGCGACCACCATCCGCAACGCCACCAACATCTCGGCCGTCGTTTCCCGCTTCATCAGAAACCCATTCGCACCCGCGCGAATGGCCCGCTCGGCATACACCTGTTCCTCGTGATTCGAGAACACCAGGATGGGCAACGACGGCCGGCGCGCCCGTAACTCCTCGATGAATGGAAGCCCGTCGCTCCCGTCCGCCATCATCAAATCGAGAATCACCACATCAGCTACGCCGAGCTGTTTACGCGCCTCGTCATACGTCGCCGCCTGTCCCGCCACAGCGAAGCCCACTTGGCTGCTAAACAAACTGACCAGCCCTTCACGAATGACAGGGAAATCCTCGACGATAAAAATCTTCA
>JBEVND010000047.1:0-11583 GCA_040508285.1 Rariglobus sp.
GCCAGTTCCCGATTTCGTGATGCCGTTGAGCGACGACGTGCCGCCGCCCACGCTGATGACGCCGGAGAGCAAAGCGCTGTCGCCGCCCTGGCCTTTTTCAACGTGGATAAAGCGGTTGAAATTGGCGGAGACGTTGTCGCCCAGATTGAAATTATTGGTCAGCTCGACCTGGTTATCGGCAGTTGAGGAACCGAACACCATCGGCGTCACGCCCGTGCCCATAAAGTTTCCCGCGCCCCAAGTCAGCGCACCGCCCGCGACTCCCGCGTTGCTCGTCAACGTCAGCGTGAGCTTACCACCCTTGGCCGCGAAACCGCCATTGGCCGCCCAATCTAGACGACTCGCGCCCGTGCCAAGCTGCCGAGTGATCGTGCCTTGGCCCTGCAGAACGGCAAAGTTGCTACTGCCCGCCAGATTGATACGAGCCGAAGAAGCGAGCACGCCGGAACTGGAAAGCACGCCACCGTTGATCTGCGTCGTTCCTGTGTAGGTGTTCGCTCCGTTCAACGTCCAGGTGCTGTTGGTCAGACCATTTTTGGTAACGGTCGTGACACCGCCGTTGTCGAGGATCGGACCAAGCGTGCCGCCAAAGCTGTCGGCGTTTGTCCCGAGCACGAAAGCTTTTGCACCTGCACCGGTAAACGTGGAGCCACCCGTAAAATGCAAGTTGCCCGTGCCGGTGTTGGTAAAGGTAACGCTACCGTTGGTGCCCGTGAAGTTGAGCACGCGATCCGAGGTCTCACCAGCGCCCGTGTAATTAAACACCACCGCATTGGAGCCAGAACCGATGTTGATCGTGCCATCGCTCAAAGTGACGGGCGCGCCCAGGCTGCTGGACGCAGAACCTCCTGAAACGCGATTAACCGAGGAAACCGAAAGCGTGCCGTTTTGCAGCGTGGTCTTGCCGGCGTAGGTATTGGCACCCGACATGATCACCGTTCCGCCACCCGTGCTCCCGACGATCAGGTTGTTCGCACCCGTGAGCACGTTGTTCTGCATCGTGAGCACGCCACCGCCACCACCCAGACGATAGTTGGCACCATTGCCAGCGGTGAGACTCGAACCCGTATACGTGCCCGAGCCCCCTACAAAAGAACCGAGAAACCAATAACTGGAAGACGTGAAAAGAGCGTCGATTCCGGAGACGGAACCAATGCCTCCCGTGCCGGAATAATTGAGACCAAAGACACCGCCGGTCGAACCGCTGTTGTCGATCAACGTGGGAAACGAAACCGGCGTGTAAGCGACACCGATGCCGCCGCCCGCCGACGTGATGGTGATCGACTGGTTGGAACCGATGTTCGTACCCGCCGCTAACAAAAGATTACCACCTGCAATCGTGACATTGTTACCCGTTACATTCTGGCCGAGTGTGCCGGTCGAGGAGATTGAGAGCGTGCCCGCGTTGATGGTGGTGCCGCCGGTGTAGGTGTTGGCACCACCCAGCACCCAACGACCGCCTTCGGATTTCACGAGGCTGACTTTGCTCGCGCCATCAGGATCGCCGATGATGCCCGAGATCGTGTTCGCTCCCGTATTCGCGCCTTGCAGGGTGAGCGTTTTATTACCGGTCGTGGCCGTGAAGTTTGACGTGAGCGTCAGGGTGTTGGCTGCGGTGCCGCTAACACTACTGATGGTCGCGCCTCCGGTGGTGCCGGCCAGATTGATCACACGATCACTGGAGGAAGCAGCGGTGCCGTTGTAGTAAAGACTGCCTGCGTTGGCGCCTGAACCGATGTCGATGGTTCCGTTTGCGACCGTGGTCACCGCACCTAGGCTGCTCGCGCCACCGTTTACGTTTTTCAACGAAGAGATCTGCAGAATGCCGCGGGAGATCGTGGTCTTCCCCGTGTAAGTGTTGGCGGCGCCGCTGATGTTATGCACTCCCGCACCGGTGGCCACGCCGTTGGTGTTGTTGAGCGTAATAGCGAGTTCTCCACCGCCAGAGCCGTTGGAGATGACACCCGAATAATCGTTCGTGTAAGGGGTGAGGTAACCCAGCGTCCAAAGCCGCGTGGCCCCGGCACCCGCGTTGCCCGCAACCGCCGCCGCCACCGAATATTTATGCGCGTTGTAAACATTCCACGTCTGGTCCGCCCCCAGCGTTATAGTTCCGAGGGTGGCAGCGAGGACGGGATCGCCATTGCTGCCATTGATCGTCAGGCCACCCGCGCCAATCGTGAGGCCTGGAGAACCTGTGCCTGCCAACGTAAGCGTGCCTCCCGTGTTACCACTGCCGACACTGGCTCCATTGATGACAATACCATAGACGGACTGCGCCGCGCCCAGCGTAACCGTGTAGCCCGCGTTAAAGTTGTTCGTCGTGCCCGAAGCATCGTTGGCGGAAAACACCACGGTATCCAAATTGGTGATCGCCGTGGCAGCGGTTGCCGACGTGCCGGTAGCGGAGGTTCCCCAGAAGGCTGAGGCACTCGCACCTCCCCAATTGCCTGCCAAAGTGGCCGCGCCGCTGCCAGTGGCGGCACCGTTGCCATCCCAGTAATAAGTCGTCTGCGCACGGCCGGGAGTCACGAGACCAGAAGCAAGCAATCCAAGGGTCACCGTCAAAATGCGCCGTGTCGCCGCGGCGGAAATCGGGGTATTCATAATTAAAATACAGTCAGGGGTTGGGAACTACAAACGGGGGTTAACGCCGAAAGTCCTACGGCCTCGACTAGGGGAAATCACCGGTTTCGCGATTGAACACGTTCAATATTAATGCAACTTCATGAACATGCCCCAACCCCCGTCTCTGCGTTCGCTGGCCGCGCTTACCGGTTTTAGCCTGGGCACCGTGTCCATGGCCTTGCGCGACGACCCGCGCATCGCCCCGAAGACCAAGGAGTTGATCCTCCGCACCGCCGCCACCCGCGGCTATGCTCCTGACCCTTTGCTGGCCGGTCGCATGAACCAGGTGCGTCGACGCTCTACGGATTCAAGACCCGCCGTGAAGCTGGCCCATGTCATCGCGTGGGACCGCGCCGAAGCGTATTATGAATTTGGCCCGTTCTGCGATTTCCGCGCAGGCGCGGCGGCGCGCGCCAAAGAGTTTGGCTATGAGTTGGAGGACTACCTTCTCGATGACATCGTCATGCATCCGCAACGCCTGGCCGGAATCCTCCGCACGCGTGCCATCTCGGGCGTGCTCGTCGCGCCGGTGCAGCGTCCGCACGTGATCGACGCGCGTCTGGCTGCGGGCGAAACCTGGCTCGATCTCGATTTCGCGGCCTATTCCACCATCGGCCACACCGTCGGCTTGCCTCGCATCTCCCGCACCGTGCACGACCACGCGGGTGCGCTTGAGCTCGCCTGTGCCCGCCTCGCTGAGCGCGGATACAAACGCATCGGTCTGGTCCTCAGCGAAATCATGCATGAGCGTGTGCGTCGGCGCTGGCTTGCTGGCTGGGTTTGCGCGCAGACGGATCTGGTCAATGCACCGCAGCCGCTCATCTCTTCGCAATTAAAAGCCGCCGACATCTTCGACCGGTGGCTTGATCGTGAAGGCCCCGACGTGATCGTCACCTGTGATTGGGATACCGTGTCGGCACATCTTCGACGTCACCGGTTGAAAATCCCCTCCGACATCGGTCTCGTTGATTTACAATCGCTCTCCGCCAACACCCCGCGCGCCGCCGTCGATCAATGCAACCACGAGGTCGGTGCCGCCGCGATCGACATCATTCTCGCGCAGATCAATCGCCACGAACGCGGTGCCCCCGCGATTCCCAAAACCGTTCTGGTCCCAGGTCGCTGGGTTGAAGGACCCTCGGTGAGACAATCCCTATAAACCGAACGGCAGCTTCTAACTTCTCTTAAAACACCCTGCGCACGTCCCCGCAAAACGGCTTCAATAGAAATCCCAAATCCGGCACCACTCGATACGTCGCGAGCTTGCCCGATGCGCGCTCGCCAACATGGTGGGCGCAATGCCCCCGCTTAAATCCCTTCTCGCCGTTCTCTTAACGACCGGCGTCTTCGTTGCCGAAGCTTCCGCCCAGATCAGATCTCGCGACGCCGGCAAGATTTATGCCGAGTTCTGCGCGAGTTGCCACGGGGCCAAACTCGAAGGTGGCAGCGCCCCCGGCCTCCTCGGCCCCACGTGGAGATATGGCGGCGACGACGCCAGTATTGCCGCCAGCATCCGCAGCGGGCGCATGCAAAACGGCATGCCTCCCTTCGGCTCCACCGTATCCGAACAGGAAATACGCGGACTGGTCGTCTACTTGCGCGAACAAGGCGGCCACGCCGCCAGCCGCAAGTCCCCGTCCCCGCGTCCATCCGAAGACAAGGTCGCCACCGGAAAACTGCAGTCCTACCGGTTGGAGACGGTTGTCGACGGCCTCAACGAGCCGTGGTCCATCGCCTTCCTGCCCGACAGTCGCGTGCTCATCACCGAAAAACGCGGCACGCTTCGCATCGTCGAAAAAGGCGTGCTCCTCAAGGAACCCGTCAGCGGTCTGCCGCGCGTCGACAGCGGCGGACAGGGCGGTCTTTTCGACATTGTTCCTCACCCCGACTTTGCCCGCAACGGCTGGCTCTACTTCGCATTTTCGGACCAGCAACGAGAAGAGCCTTCTCGCGGCGCAGTCATGACGACGGTCGTCCGCGGGCGCCTTCAAGGCAACGCGTGGAACGACCAGCAAATCATCTTTCGCGCTCCCGTTGAAACCTTCCGTCACGGCGGCAACCACTACGGCGGCCGTCTCGCCTTCGACCAAAACAACTTCCTCTTCTTCTCCATCGGTGAGCGCGGCAACCAGGTCAACGCGCAGGACTTGACGTTGCCCAACGGCAAGATTCACCGCGTGCACGACGACGGCCGTATTCCCACCGACAACCCGTTCGTCAAGACGCCGGGTGCGATCCCGTCCGTCTGGAGCTACGGCCACCGTAACCCGCAGGGCCTTCGCTTCCATCCTGCAACCGGCGAACTCTGGTCGCACGAGCACGGCCCGCGCGGTGGCGACGAACTCAACTTGATCAAACGCGGCCTCAATTACGGCTGGCCCGTGGCGACGTTTGGTATGAATTACAACGGCACCCCGATCACAGAAAGGACCGGCCGCAACGACATCGAGCCACCCGTGACGTATTGGGTGCCGTCCATCGCTCCGTGCGGTCTGGCGATCTACACGGGCGACCGTTTTCCCAAATGGAAAAACCATGCGTTCGTCGCCTCGCTCGCCGCGCAAGAACTTCGCCGCCTCGAGCTCAAGGACGGCAAGGTCGTCGACCAGGAGATTATCTTCAAGGGCATCGGCCGCCTTCGTGATGTTGCCAACGGGCCCGACGGACTTCTCTACGTGCTCCTGCAAGACCGCGTCTTCCGCCTCGTTCCCGCCACACCGTGATCTCTGCCGGGCGCCAAGCCAACGTTTCAGCGTTGGCCCGGCTCCGGTTAATGCCTAACAACGGATCACTCTCGAAATGGAAATCCCCATCCTCCTCTATCTCGCGCCGCTCTGCCTCTTCTTCGAGGTCTGGCAGCTCGTGATTGCGGAGCGACACCTGGGCCTCAAACAAATCGAGCGCGGCGTGGACCCTCGCGACAAAGGCCCCGGAGAATTCCTGTCGTTCACTTGGGGCGCCGGCATCGTGCTCTACTGGATCTGGATGATCCTGATGCTGATTCCCAAAACCGGCCGCACCCAGATCGTGTGCATGTTGATTGTGTCGCTTGTCGGTTACTCGATGCGGCGCAACTCTGGCCTGAAGTGGATTCTCGTCATCCTTACGATCGAAGGCGCCGTGCGCATTGGCATGATCGTCTCGTTAATCGGCAGCGCCTGGCGTTCCCTGTAATCGCGGTCGCGAAGATCATGACGTTCACCGAAACTCGTCATCCTTCGCCCAACTTTTCGGCCGCTCCCGCACACGAACGCCGCGGCGTGTGCTTTCATCATAGCGTGATGGCTTTCGACGAAACGATCGCCCACATGCTGCGCCCCGAAAGCAAAGTGAGTTATCACGTGCTCATCGCGCCCGACGGACAACGCGCCTTGCTGGTCGATGAAGCCCACGTTGCGTGGCACGCAGGCGTATCCACGTTTCAAGGACGCCCGCATTGCAACGAGTTCCTGCTCGGCGTTTCTTTTGCAGGCGACACCCGCATCAGTCCACTCACGCATGAACAGATCGCCAGCGCGCTGGAGTGGCTCGCGCCACGCTGGCGACGCCACGGCTGGTCACCCGCCGCGATGACCGATCACCGCCAGATCGCACCCGGACGCAAAGACGACCTGTCGCCGCCCGAGTGGGACCGGCTGCTCGCCGCGATTGTCGCGCGTTTCCCCGTGGTCGTGTGAAGGCTTAAGCTTGGAACCGGCGCGTCTCGCCCTTGGGTGCGGGCTCGGCAAACGACTGGCTGAAAAACTCCTGCGCCGCCGCGAGGAGTTTGGCGCATTGCGAGTAGTTGCCCGCCCACGAATTCGGGAGTCGCACGGCTTTGATCACGCCCTTGCCGTGATGGTCGGCCGCGTCTCCGTCCGGGATGATCTCAACCGAGAATTTTGGATCGACGGTGTGAACGACGTAGTGCCGCGTCCGCCCCGCCTCCTCCCTTTCGATCCGCATGAAATGTGCGAAGTTCATAGTGGGAATGCGCCGAGCTTAACCCATCCAGCCTCCGCGAAAACCTTAAAAACACCCGCGCCGGAAATTGGTCCACTGGCTTTCCGTCTTGAGAAACCGCGCCCCGACCAGCACAAACCAGCGTCGCGGACGCTCCCCTACTTATGAATTTTCACGAAGAGGCTCCGAAAATGCCCAAGCTCCCTTTTGTCGTGGCCGACGTCGTGCTTATCGCGACCGCCGCTCTCATCGCCACGCGCGGCCCAAGTCCGATCACACCGGGGGCCCTGCTCGCCATCACGTTGTGCGTCATTGTGGGTGCGGCCCTGCTCGTCGTCCCGTTTCTAGCTAACTATGCACGTCGTCAAGACGCCGAGCTGACCGAACGGCAAAACCAGATCGCCGCTCTCGCTCGCACCACAGCCGAATCCGCCGAACAGATCAGCATCGTCGCCTCGGGCCTGAACACGATCGCCCAAGCGTCCAAACAAAACCTCGAAAGCCTCGGCGAATTGCCCGCCCGACTTCAGGAGCGCATCGACAACCTCACCCAGCAAATCGCCAAAGCTGCCCCCGCTTCCCGCAAATCAGCTCAGGAAGACACGAACCGCCTGGATGCTGCTGTCGAAAACATTTCCCGCGCTCTCGCCCAGATCGAGACCGCCACCAAGACGAAAAACGAAGCGATCGCTCAAGCCGAGGACAACCTCGCCACCGCCCTCGCTTTAGCCGTCACCCAAATCGATACACTGGTCGCTTCCGCCAGCACCGCGGTCGAGCGCCTCGCGGCTGTGCCAGTTGCGCCGAGTGCCACTCCGCCCGCCCCAACCGTGGCGCCTTCCACCTCGGGAAAAGCCTCGCGCAACAAAACAACCTCGCAGGCCAACGCCCAATCGGCGGCGTCGGAAAGCAAGGCGACGGTAAAGCAGCCGACCGCCGCGTCCGAGGCTCCGGTCGCCATCGCCGCTCTCACGATCGCTGCAGCCGAAGCCGCGGCTGAGCCAACCGTGGTTACACCGTCCGCCGCAGCCCCCGCGACTGCGGACTCATTGCCTGCAGCTTCCGCCGTGGAACCCATTTCCGAAGCGGTCGCGTCGACGCCTGCGCTTGACGACCCGGCGCTGACGCCGGCGCCCGTTCCTGAGTTCGAATCCGCCCACAATGATTCCGCCGTTTCAGCCGAAGTCGTGCCTCCATCGGCAGACGTCCCTGCGCCGGTGCCCCCTCCCGAGCCGGAGTCCGCCGAACCTGAAGCCGCCAGCACCGAAGAGACCCGCGAGCCCTTCATCGCGAACGAGAACGACGACACCGATGCCTCGCCATTCACCGCCAGCGAACCGTCACCCGACGACGTGCCGGTCAACGAACAAGCCGTTGCCAAGCCCGTGCGCCCACGGAAATCGAAGCCAGCCGACGACGGCTTCGATCTCGGCCTCACCCCTGACCCCTCGGAGCAAACCGAAACCGCCGTTACGTCCGACGGTTTCACACGCCTCATCGCGACGGCCTACATTGGCATCGGCAACAAGCTCTACATCCGCGGCAACGGCCCGGGACTTTCGTGGGACAAAGGTGTGGCCCTCCAATTTGTTTCCATCGGTAAATGGCGTTGGGAAACGCCTGACGCCACCGCTCCCATTTCGGTGAAACTCTACAAAAACGATCAGGTCGAATGCCTCGGCCTCGGCGGCCTCACGCTGGAGCCCGGTCGTCAACACGAGGTCAACGCCGGTTTCTAATCTGAATCGGCGGCCCCAAAAATAGGCCACTCGCGCCGCCTGATCTCACACCCGCCCACCACGGGTTTACGGCGACCAGATTTGGACGCCAAAACTCCGTCTCGCCTTTCGCCCGCGCAACCGGCTTCCTCCCCGATTCTCCAATTTACTAAGTTAACGCTATGTCGACCACTGAACCCGCCCTTGCCAAACCCGTCGCCGGTCAGCCCTGCCCCTGTGGCAGCGGCCTTGATTACGCACTTTGCTGCGAACCGATCATCACCGGTAAACGCCCCGCCGCAACCGCCGAACAGCTGATGCGCGCCCGCTTCACCGCGCATGTTGGCAACGAAAACAAATTCCTCCATTTCAGCTACCTGCCGTCCTCGCGCCTTCCGTATGTGGAGGAAGCCGACACCACCCCGCTCGCATGGACGCGCCTCGTGATTCATTCCCACGAACCCGACGTGAAGCCCAACGTCTCCAACGTCGATTTCACGGCCTACTTCAATGATGACTCCGGCGCTCAAGGTGCGTTGCACGAGAAGTCCGAGTTCCACCGCATCAATGGCAACTGGCTCTTCGCCCGCACCCTTCGCCAAGGCCCCGCCCCGCTGAAGTCCACCGCTCCCAAAGTCGGCCGTAACGACCCGTGCCCCTGCGGCAGCGGCAAAAAATACAAGCAGTGCTGCTTGGCGAAAGCCTAAGCGCCCCCCTCCGGTCTAGCGTTAACCCTAGACCGGATTGCCGGCCAAAAAAACGCCTGAACTACGCGTAAGGTCGCCAAGGTTCCTCGCCTTCAGCGCGAGGTTTCACTTTTACCGGCGCCCACACGCGCAGGAGATATTCCGCTAGATTCCGGAGACTGGTGCGACGAAGCCCACCTTCACGTTGTGCCGTTTCACGAAACGGCGACGCCACCGCCGAGCGCTCTTCGAAATAACGCCAGAGTTCGCCCTCAAGCTCGATCGCAGCCGAATGCGGATCGCGTGCACGCACGGAAATGCCGCTTACCTTGTCATGCCAGTGACGCTTCTCGTCAGGCTTCTGCTCAAGGTAATCGAACACCATCTGCTCGGCACGGTTCAGGCTCATTTCGCCGAAAACGTGCGCACGCTTCTCGGAAAAACAACCGCAAATCGCCCGCCTATCGCGACGTTGCTTTTGACCTTGGGCGCGGGCTAGCATCCGCCCAGTTTTATCTTTCCCCATGTGGTCTAAATTCAAGGAACAGCTTCCCCTCCTCTTCATTCTCGCGCTGATCATCGGCGGCGCCGTTTACTACGCCAACACCCGCATCATCGCGCTTCAAGCCGCGCAACAAGAAGAGCTGTCCGGCGTGCGCCAGCAGCATGCCGCCGAGTTGCAGGCCTCCGCCGAACAGACGCGCCGCCAGATCGAGGCCGTCAATACGTTGCTCAAGGACGCCATCGAAAAACGCTCCGTCGAAGCGTTCATGAACGAAGAGGAATTTGCCAAAGCCAATGAGGCCAAGGTCAACCAACTCGCCGAGGCCATCGCGCAAAAAATCCAGCCATTTAATCCGCTCCCGAAGACGCCTGAGGAAGCCGACCGCGTGCAAAACGAACAGGTCGACAAGGTCTCGAATCGTCTCTCCGAACGCATTCAGCCGATCCTCGCCGACATCGCGCGCGACCAGAATCTCACCCGCGAATCGCTCACCGGCTACAGCCAGAAAATCTCCGACCAAGTCAGCATCGTGCTCACCGCCGAGCTCGCAAAAAACCAGGTGCTCAACAACAACCTCGCCGACACGCAGGCCGTCGCGCGTGAGTCGCTCGCCCTCTCGCATGAGCTCACCGCGCTTTATCTCAGCTCGCTGAAGGACCAGGGCATTCTCACGCGGTTGCTCACGCTTCCCGCCAACGTCGTGCGCGATGCCTCGCAGTTCAGCATCATCAACAGCAGCGAGCGTAAGAAGAAGGAAGAGGAACTCATCGCCCGGATGAGTGACATTCAAAAGCGCCTCGACGCACAGCTCTCCGCTGCGCCCCGGAAATAACCAGGCACGCCACTCGATCTCGTTTTACCACCCAGCCACGCTTCAACCGCGTGGCTTTTTTCTGAACCTTTCAGCCCGCCTCCGATCTCAACTCCACGCATGAACCGACGCCTTCTTCTTCTCGCTGCCTCGCTGATCCTCGTCGCCCTGCCCGCCTGCAAACGCTCCGGCTCCCGCGTCGCCGAAGGTGACGCGGCGCAGACGATCCACATCGGCAACTCTTCCGAGCCTGCCGACTTGGATCCTCATCTCGTCACCAGCATCACCGATGCGCAGATTGTCATCAACTTGATGGAAGGCCTCACTGCGATGGATCCGAAGGACGCCCATCCCGTCCCTGGCGTGGCCGAGCGTTGGGAAAACTCCGAGGACAAGCTCACGTGGACGTTCCATCTTCGCGCCAACGCCCGCTGGTCCAATGGCGATCCCGTCACTGCGCACGACTTCGCGTATTCGTTTCAACGCATCCTTTCGCCGGGCCTTGCGTCCGAATACGCCTCGCTCCTCTACTGCCTGCGCGGCGCCGAAGCCTACAACACCGGCAAGCTCACCGATTTCGCCGAGGTCGGTGTTCGCGTGATCGATGATCGCACGCTCTCCCTCACGTTGCACACCGCCGTCTCTTATCTGCCCGCGCTCGTCATGCACCAATCGTGGCATCCCGTGCACAAGGCCACGATCGAGAAATTTGGTCGTATGAACGAACGTGGCACACGTTGGACGAGGGCGGGAAACTACGTCGGCAACGGCGCGTTCAACTTGAAGTCGTGGGAACCCAACCAGGTGATTCGCCTCGAGAAAAGTGAGACGTATTGGGACCGCGACGCCGTGCGCCTAAAGACGGTTAATTTTTATCCCATCGAGGATCGCGTCACCGAAGAAGCTTCGTTCCGCGCCGGCCAGCTCCACATCACCTACACGATTCCGCCCGACAAAATCGACACCTACAAAAACGAACAGTCTCCGTTCCTTCGCCAGGAGCCCACGTTTGCGTCCTACTACCTGACTTACAACACCACGCGACCACCGCTTAACGATGCGCGCGTGCGCCGTGCGCTCGCGTTGGTCATCGATCGCCAGAGCCTCTGCGACAAGGTCCTGCGCGGCGGCCGCACGCCCGCCTACAATCTGACTCCGCCCGGCATCGCTGGCTACGAGTCTACGCCCGGTTTCAAGGAAGACATCGCCGAGGCCAAACGCCTTCTCGCGGACGCAGGCTTCAAGGGCGGCGCTGGTTTCCCACGCTTGGAACTGCTCACCGGCAAAGGCGGC
>JBEVND010000053.1:0-4278 GCA_040508285.1 Rariglobus sp.
CCTGCAATGTCCCGATTGTCGTGGCAGCAACACACGCCTCGTAAAAACGCTCCGCCGTGGTCGCGGCGCGGCCGTTGATCGTGGTGAGGTTGCAATGCTGGAAGCCCGAGAGACGCGCGACGCCCGGAAGATCGCCTTTATAACCCCACGCAAACAGCTTGGAGAGCTCCTCGCCCGACAACTCCCAATCGATGACCGGCAGCAGGTTGATCTCGGCGCACGGGTTGCAGCCGGCCTCGGGGTGATCGCAGAAGAAAAAGCCCGGCTCACCGAACTCCTTTTGCGCTTTAAACAGTCGCTGGAAATGCGCGGCGTTGTCCTCGTCGCGCGCGAGCACCGCCGAGTTGTTGGACGCGGCTCTCTGCGGGTGCGTCGAGAACCAGTTGCCGGTTTTCGCATCCATCATCTCTTCGTCGTCGGGCGAGAAGAGGCAGATCGTAGCGGAACGACGGATACCGCCCGCGAGCACGGCCTTGGCCGTGAACATATTGATGTCGTAGACTTCGATCGGGCGCAGTGAACGTCCCGCGGCCTCGGCCAGAATTCCTTCGATGCGGACTAGCGCCTGTTTGAGCGGCAGGTGTCCGGGCGCCTTGCCGCCCGACGTGCGCAACGCCGCGCCGCGCGGACGAATGGCCGAATAATTGAACTCGATCTTCCGCCCTTCGTAGAAGGACGTGAACAACGCGTGCAGGGCATCGGCCCAGCCCTCGATTGTATCCACGACGTCGAAATGCACCACCGGCAAGTCGTGTTCAGCGGCGCGCGTGGGGAGTGACGGAAGGAGCGCGATGTGATGCTTCTGCACCGAGAAGCCCACGCCGCAGCCACTCAGCAGAAGGAAAAAGTATTCACGGAAAAACTCCACGCGATCGACGTTGGAGAAGCTGCAATTAAACATGCGGCTATGGTTTTTGAGAATGGCTTCCCCGCCAAACTGCATGGACCGCATGCTGGGCAAAACGCGCTTGGCGGCGACGTCGGTAAACACGTTTTCGATGATGTCGCCCAGTTCGCGTCCGCAGAGGGCTTTCGCCAGAACCGGCGCGGTATCGCCCGCCAGCGCGGTCACCGATTCCGGCAACGCGGCCGGCAGTTGAGTCGAAAGTTTCGAGGCGAAAAATTCCTGGTGCATCTCCATGACGCGCTCAACCCCCTCGGCATAGGTTTCACGACGCCCAAGCTCGGACCGGTGGCGCGAATATTTGGCCATCGCGATGTAGTCGGCCAAACCGCTTTCCGGATAATGCGCGAGGCGGTTCAACGCACGGCGCCCGCGATAAAGCATGTAGGCGCGGGCCACCTCCCAATGGCCGGCGGCGGCGATGGATTTCTCCACGGCGTCCTGCACCTGTTCGATCGTCGGGTGCTGCCCCTGCCGGTAATGAAGCTCCAGCATCTGCGAAACGGCTTCGGCGATCTTCGTCGCTTCGATGAACCGGTCACCGTCGAGGCCGAAGCAGGCGAGGATGTCGTCGCGATACGGATTCGCCGCGTCCGCCAAATGCACTTCGCGAAAAGCGAGAGCGATGGCGCGCGTGATTTTGTTCTGATCATAACGCACCCGCGAACCGTCGCGTTTGATGACTTCACGGCTGGCTGGCGGGATGTGGCGTTGAAGGAAATGGGAGCCGTGGCGGCTTGAGGACGACGCCTCGGATTGAAGCAAATAGGACACAGGAAAGAGGAGTTGAACGCGTGACAGACGCAGGGTGGTGAAACTCGGAAAAGCGGCCAATTAGCCGTCCGAACAGATGAAGTTCACCGGCCATCCCGCCTCAGTTTGAGCCAAGGATGAATAGATATCCGATAAACCTGAAACCACAAGGGGCTGTGCCTTTAAATCGGTCAACCCACTACCTGTTGTGGTCGACACGGTATTACCTGTATTCCTAGGAGCGTTCAGAAATCGATCAAACCGCGTTCGGATCAGCACGCACCAGACGCAAAAAAGGCGGACCACGATAGGTCCGCCTTGGGCGTCGAAACCGATGCTGAGCGTTACAGGCGCTGGAGATGAAAACCGCCGTCCACATCAAACGCGGTGCCAGTCGTGAACGGGAACTTGTCGGCGGCAATCGCCTCGACTGCGCGACCGATGTCCTCGGGCTTGCCCCAGCGGCGGATGGGCGTGATGCCGCGTTCGTCCTGCAGGATGAGCTTGTCGTATTTCTCCTTCACCGCACCCGTCATATCGGTGGCAATGACACCGGGACGGATTTCGTAAACGTTGATACCATCGTTCGCGAGACGATCAGCGAAGAGCTTGGTCATCATCGCGAGGCCGGCCTTCACCATGCAGTAATCGCCACGATTGATCGAAGCAGTGTAGACGGAGATCGAAGTGATGTTGACGATGCGCCCGCGGAAACCTTCGGCGTCGGGCGCCTGCGTGAGCATCTGTTTCGCGACAAGCTGCGTGAGGAAATACGGACCTTTGAGATTAATGCTGAAGAGGCGGTCGAAGCTTTCCTCGCCTGCGTCGAGCAGGTCGGCGCGAACCTTGGGGGCGACGCCGGCGTTGTTCACGAGCAGATCAATGCGGCCAAACTGCTTCACGGTTTCCGCGACGAGTCGCTCACGGTCCGCCGCCACGGCCACGTCGCCCTGCACGATGAAACCGTCGCCACCAGCCGCTTTCACCAGCGCCAGCGCTTCGGCCGCGGCCTCGGCGTTGCCTGCATAGTTGATCGCGATGCGATGACCCGCCTTGGCGAGTTCGATGGCGATGCCGCGACCGATGCCGCGAGAGGCGCCTGTGACGAGGACGGATTTTTGTGACATGCCGCTATCGCAACGTCCGTGGGCCTTCCTCGCAAAAGCAAAACCTCCATAGGGCAGCACGTTCCCGACCGCGACTAGCACGATTCCGGCCGAGCGCACTCATCGGACTCCCTCGCGGTTGGCCCTACCCCACTGATCCGTGGGGGCGGCCAGCGTTCCCTCCGTGTCGCCTATCGAAACGCTGTGGGCGTCACTCCGTTTTGTTTGCGAAAGCAGCGCGCAAAATAACCCGGATCGCGGAAACCCGCCGCATAAGCCGCCTCGCTCACCGACAACTTCGGGTCGCGCAAGAACACCTTCGCCCGCTCCAGCCGCACGGCGGTCCGATACTCCACCGGCGTCACGCCGAAAGTCCGCTGAAAACTACGACAGAGATGCGGATAACTGAAGCCGAGCGACGCGAGCAGCGGCTGCACATTTTCCTCCTGCGTATCGGGTCGATCCAGCAAGTCCTTTACCGCCTGCGCGCGCTGGGTGGCGTGATTGGGATTCCCCGTCCGCTTGCCCGCGCGCCACACAAGTCGCGTCAGTAACTCCAAAAACACCGCGCGACACGTTTCCCTTTCGAGCGGCTCTCCCGTTTTCCAGCGATGCACCAGCGTCTCGATCAGCGGACGCACCGCACCATCGGAGCTCCACGAACCCTGTGCGATTTTCTCCGGCACGCATGTCGGTGTCGGCACGATCAGGTTTCGCGCCGGTCTCGCCGGATAAAAACAACACAACGCATGCACCGTTCGCTTCGCTGGCGGCAGCCAATCGAAATGAAAACAATGCCGCCGCACGCCGCGCGCCCCGACCGTTGTCACATGAAACGTGTCCGGCGGAACGATCAGGTAATCGCCCGCGTTCAACTCCACGACGCGTTCATCGACGCGCACTTCGCACGAGCCTTGGGTCACGATCACCAATTCGTGATCGTAGAGATAACGTGGAGGCTCGACCTGGCCCGCCGGCCAATCGCCCTGCCAGACGACATTTAACCGGGGCGATATCTTCTTCAGCCAGGAAGTCATTTTTATCCTATTAAAATCAGGATTATCCCGTCGGTCAGTCGGTCGCAAGGCTGGTATTGCTCTGGGAGCCGGCCACGCGGACTTCATTTTAGTCCCTGTCGCATAGACTCCATTTCCAACCTCTCAACCGCTTTCATCATGTTCCGCGCCCAAGCTCTCGTCGCACACGACGAAAAGAAAATCACCCTCGAAACCGTGACCATGCCCGCACCGGGCAAGAACCAGCTGCGCATCCGCACACTCTACAGCGGCATCAGCGTCGGCACCGAATTTGCGCTCATTAAAAACCGGATCAGCTGGGGCCCGTATCCGTTGATCACCGGCTATCAAGCCGTCGGCGAAGTCGAGGAGGTCGGCGCGACGGTTGAAGGTTACCGTGCAGGCGACCGCGTTTATTACCGCGCCAATCATGCACAGCTTACGCTGTCCTCCGGCGCCGTGTGCAGCAACGTGAGCGCCACGCACACGTCTCACGCCA
>JBEVND010000072.1:0-6190 GCA_040508285.1 Rariglobus sp.
AAAAAGCAGTGGGCAATCCTCATCTCCGATCCCGACAACCGCCTGCCCGAGGGCAACGACTTCGTTGGCTGGGTGCTTCAAGTTCCCGAAAACGAAAGCGTCGCCACCGCTCCTGAGCGCATCTTCAAGGCCGTCTACGATTTCAACACCACGAAGAAAGGCCGCCTCATGCCCGCCAAGACCGTCGGCGAAGCCCTTGAGCATGTCCCCGCGAAACATTTCAAGGAGACCGGCGTTTTCGTGAAGAGCAAAATCCCCGTCCTCATGCTCAAGACGAACAACGAAATCCCGACTGACGAGGCCAAGGGCAAGGACGCCCGCCGCCACAAGCTCGAGTAAGGATTTCGCTTCCGGCGCGCAAAACGACCCGCGCCCACCGCACCAGCTTCCGAGTCGCATTTCCGCGCGACATCCCGGGCGTGGCTCCCGTGTCGCGTGGAAACGATCTCAGTTATTCGAGTCCGTAGATCGCAGGATTAAACCCGCGCGCCTTCACCGCCGCGGCCAGCACCTTCAGGTCGATCTTCGCGCCCGGCTTCACTCCGTGGAATTCGAACCAGCCTTGGTTCATTTCCAGTGCGAATTTCAACTCGTCGCTCCGCGACTGAACCGTCGTCTCATCGAACGGATACAGCGGGTAAACTTCCTTGAGCGTGCCGTCCGCCGAGAAGAAGCCGATATCGAGCGCCGTCGGCGTGTTGCGCATCCAGAAACTCATTTTCTGCGGCTTCTCGTAAAGAAACAGCATGCCTTCGTCCGTCTTAAGGTCGCGGCGCTCCATAAGCCCGCGCTCCATTTCACGAGGTTTGATCGCGAGCTGCATCTTCACCGTGCGGTCGCCGACTTGAATCGGAAAAAAATCCGCCACCGTCTTCACCGCGACTTGCTCTCGCGACACGTCGCTCCGTCCGCAACCGGTCACCGCCAGCAATACCATCACCAGCAAGACTCCTCGGAACAGCAACGAAACCGGATTTGCGTTTTTCACGAAGGACGTGACTGATCGTTTCCCAACCCGAACACAACTTCATCGTGGCCCGCACCGCTCCCTCGCCCCTTCTCTACGCCGACACCGCCCGCAGTGCAGACATGCTCTACTTCGGCCACTTCAGCGTGCCCGACCCGTTCATCGCCTTTGGCGTGCGCGGGAAAAAAGTCGCCGTTCTCAACGCCCTTGAATTCGGGCGCGCTAAAAAATCATCCGGTTTCGACACTGTTCTCGCCCTTGAGCCCTGGCTCGAAAAAGCCCGCGCCAAAAACCCCAAAGGCGGCGCGGCCGAGGTGATCGCGCTGCTCGCGAAGCACTACAAGCTCCGCGCCTTCGACGTCTCCAACGACTTCCCCACGGGACTCGCCGACAAGCTTCGCGCCCTCGGTCTCAAGCTCACGCCCGTCCCGTCGCTTTTCCCGGAGCGTGAGATCAAGACCACCGCCGAAGCCGCCGCGCTTCGCGAAGGCAATCGTTGCAGCGCCGCCGGTATCGCCGCCGCTGAAAACCTGCTGCGCAAAAGCAAAATCAAAGCCGGCAAACTCGTCCTCGACGGCAAGCCGCTGACATCAGAGCGCCTCAAAATCGCGATCGAGATCGCCTGCCTTGAAGCCGGTGCACTCTCCATCGACACCATCGCCGCCGGCGGCGACCAAGCCTGCGATCCCCACGAGCGTGGCCACGGTCCGCTCCGCGCCAACGAACTCATCGTCGTCGATGTGTTTCCCCGCGTCTCCGCCACCGGCTTCCACGGCGACATGACCCGCACATTCCTCAAAGGCCGCGCCAGCGAGAAACAACAGCACCTCGTCGCCGCCGTTCGCACCGCTCAGCTTTCCGCGCTCGACGTGATTCGCGCCGGCGTCAACGGACGCCATGTTCACCAACAATGCCTCAACGTTTTCGAACGTCACGGTTTCGAAACCAAGCGCACGCCTAAGGGCTCCGTCGGCTTTTTCCACGGCACCGGCCATGGCCTCGGGCTCGAAGTTCACGAGGCTCCACGCATGTCCTCCGTCGACTACATTTTGAAGAAAGGCTCCGTGGTCACCGTTGAGCCGGGTCTCTATTACCCGGGCCTCGGTGGTTGTCGTATCGAAGACGTCGTCCAGGTAACCGACGGAAAGCCCAAGATGCTTTCGTCATTCCATTACGATTGGGAAATCCGCTAAGCCATGCCCGAACTCGCCGAGGTCGAATTCTACCGCCAGCGCTGGAACCCCGGCTTGGGCAAACGCATCACACGCGTCTTCGTTCATCCGAAAGCCGGCGTGTTTAAAACCAGCGATCCGCAGCAGATCGTTAAACACCTCACCGGCGCAAAGCTCATCTCCTCCGAGGCGGCCGCCAAGCAGATGCTCTTCAAAGCGCGCGCGATCGACAAAACCGATCTCTGGCTCGGTATCCATTTAGGCATGACGGGCGAAATGCTCGCGCCCGCGGCCAATTACCACCCGCGCGCCAGCGATCACCTGGTGCTTATCCAAGAGGAGCGCTCCCTCGTTTTTTCCGATTTCCGGATGTTTGGCCGCGTCCAGTTCGCGACGGGCCCTGATGCGCCCGAGTGGTGGTCGAAAATCGCACCGGCCGTTTCTTCCCCTGAATTCACCGTCGCGGCGGTCGCTACTTTCCTAAAACGCCGCGCCCGCACCGCGATCAAACCGGTGCTGCTCATGCAGGAACGTTTTCCCGGCGTCGGCAATTGGATGGCCGACGAAATTCTCTGGCGCGCCGCCATTCATCCCAAACGGCCAGCGGGTTCACTCCTGCCCGACGAGATCAAAACGCTTCATCGCGAGACTCGTTGGGTCTGCAAACACGCACTCCAGATTATCGGCGCGTCCGAAACCTTGGTCGATCCACCCAAGAGCTGGCTTTTCCAACACCGCTGGTCCGAAGGTGGCAAAGACCCCAAAACCGGCACTCCGCTCGTCCGCGAAGACATTGGTGGTCGCACCACGTGTTGGTCGCCCGCCCGCCAGAAACTCTGAACCTTTTTCTCAGCTCATGAAACTCCCCGCTCACACCAAATTCGTTCTCATTGGCGATTCGATCACCGACGCTGGCCGTGATCCTTCCGGCGAAGCCACGCCCTGGGGCGCACCCGGCCACGGCCGTGGCTACGTCGGTCTCGTCGAAGCTTGGATTGGCGCAACCCGTCCGCAGGATCGCATCCGTCTCATCAACCGCGGCACCGGCGGCCACACCGTGCGCGATCTCAAGAACCGCTGGCAAACCGACGTCCTCGACCTCAAGCCCGACTGGGTTTCGATCATGATCGGCGTGAACGATGTCTGGCGCCAGTTCGACACGCCGCTCCGTCCCGAAGGTCACGTATTGATCGACGAATACGCGCGCACCCTCGAAGAACTGGTCACCCGCACGCGTCCGCAGGTAAAGGGCCTGATTCTCGCCACGCCGTTTCTGATCGAGGGTCACCGTGGCGACGCCATGCGCAAGACCATGGACGACTACGGTGCCGTCGTGCGCGACCTTGCCAAAAAACACGACGCCATCTTCGTGGACATCCAGGCCGCCTTTGACGAAGTCCTCGTTCACACCCATCCGATGACGCTGGCGTGGGATCGTATCCACCCTAACACGACGGGCCACATGATCATCGCCCGCGCGTTCCTCCGCGCGATCGACGCACTCTGATCATGGCGTCCTCCCGTCAACGTCTCGACGAGCTTCTCGTCACTCGCGGCCTCGCCGAATCACGATCGCAAGCCAAGGCGTTGATTATGTCCGGCCGCGTGCTTCATGGCACGGCGCGCCTCGATAAACCAGGCAAGGAATTCGCCGCTGACATCGAGCTCGTGGTCGAACAACCACCGCGTTTCGTTTCGCGCGGCGGGGAAAAGCTCCAAGGGTTCATCGAACGCTTCTCCATCAACCTGCAAGGGGCGCATATCCTCGACGTGGGCGCATCTACGGGCGGGTTTACCGATTGTTCGCTTCAGGCCGGCGCGGCGGATGCGGTGTGCGTCGATGTCGGTCGCGCGCAACTTCACCCGCGTCTTCAAAACGACCCGCGCGTCACCAATCTCGAAAAGATCAACGCCCGCAATCTGCAGGCCAGCGATCTGCCGCGCACCGACTACGACGCGATCGTGATGGATCTCTCGTTCATTTCTCTGCGTTCCGTTTTGCCTGCGGTTTGGCCACTACTGCGGACCGGCGGCGTGTTGATCGCCCTCGTCAAACCGCAGTTCGAAGCTGGCAAGGCCGAGGTGGACAAGGGTCGTGGCGTCATCCGCGACGCGGCGGTGCAAGACGCAGTTCTCGCCGGCATCCAATCTTTTGCCCTCTCCCAATTGCCCGGCGCGACGCTCGTCGGCTCGATGGATTCACCGATCACGGGCACAGACGGCAATCGCGAGTTTTTGCTCGGACTGCGCAAGGCTTGATCGCAGATTGAGCGCATTGTCATGCAGCCTATCCGCAAACTTGCCTTCGTCGTCAACGAGCTGAAAGCCGGCGCGCCTGAGCTGGCCACGACGTTGATGAACCTTGCCAGCGACGCGGGCGTCGAGGTGAAGGCCGCCTCCTGTTTTCCGGTCGTCGATGGTTTTCTCCAAGGCATGGACGCGTGCTGCGTCATCGGTGGCGACGGCACGCTGCTGGGCGTTGCCCGTGAAGCCGCCCGTCAACAAGTGCCGATCATCGGCGTGAACCGCGGCAGCCTGGGTTTTCTCACAACGTTCTCAGCCGACGAAGCGCGTGCCTGTCTCGGCGATCTGCTCACCGGCAATTTTCAAGTCACCTATCGCGCCCTGCTCGAATGCTCCACTGGGCTCGGCCAAAGCGATCTGGCGCTCAACGACGTGTTGATCAAAGACGAGATCAACTCCCGCATCGTTCGCCTCGAGGTGTTTGCCGACAACGAGCTCGTGACCGACTACTACTGCGACGGTCTTATCTTTTCCACGCCGACCGGCTCAACCGCTTACAACCTGTCCGCCGGCGGCCCGCTCATCCACCCGAGCGCCGACGTGATCGCGATGACGCCGATCTGCCCGCACACATTGAGCAACCGTTCGATCATCTTCCGCGACGGCGTGAAGCTGCGCGTGCACAATCGCAACGAAGACTCCCGCTTGCTCGTTGCCATGGACGGGCAGCGCAACCTGAAGGTCTGCGACACGTCACCCGTCGAAATCGCCGTTTCGAAGCAGCGCCTGCCGCTGGTGCAGCGCCTCGATTACTCCCACTTTTCCGTCGTTCGCAGCAAACTGAAGTGGAGCGGCGGCGTCGTCGAACGCAGCCGGTCTTAATTAATCCGCCGACGGGCTCAGGCGAGAACCGTGGGGCAAAAAAAAAGCGCGACCATCGAAATGGTCGCGCGAGAGATCCACGGGCGTTAGCCGCTGATCAATTCGTCGATTCAGCCTTCTTCTTTTCCTTCTCGGCCTTGCGCTTTTCAGCGTCGGCCTTCTTGGCGGCTCTGTCGGCCTTCTCGGCTTCGAGCTCTTTCTGGTCAATCTTGCCGTCCTTGTTGGCGTCATACTTCTCGAGGCGCTTGGCCTCGGTATCAGCCTTTTTCTTGGCCTTGTCGGCCTCGGCGACGGCCTTTTCCTTCTCATCGAGCACACCGTCGTTGTTGGTGTCGTATTTTTTCAAGACGGCGGCCGGAACCTTCTTCTCATCGCCTTCAGCGCGAAGCGTGGTGACAGCACCAAGCACGGCCAAGACGAGCAAACTGCGGAGCGTATGGGGAATGAGGTTTTTCATCGGAAGTCACTTATACGCTCCGCCGGCCAAATCGCAAGCACGTTGCGCATAAACCAATTAGGGTCGGACAACGAGCTGCGTGCGCAGGTGCTTCTGGAAGTTCTTTCGGGCAAATGCCTGGAGATCCGCGATGGTCACCCCGTCGATGTGCGCATCGTAGGTAGCCGCATCATCCACCGGGAGCCCATAAAGGGTGTTAAGCCCGGCATGCATGGCGCGTGCGCTATTCGTCTGCAGTCCCATGCGTCGCCCTGCCTTAAGGCGGGTCTGGCAGCGGTGTAGCTCTTCTTCGGATACATCGCCAGCCTGCACTCGGGCGATCTCAGCATCGATTTCCACCAACACTTCGTCCGCCGTGGCCGGTGAGGTGCCTGCGTAAAAAGTAAACATACCCGCATCAACGCCGGTTACCCGGCTGGATCGGACGAAGTAAGCGAGTCCCTTCTCTTCACGAACACGCTCGAAAAG
>JBEVND010000087.1:0-4583 GCA_040508285.1 Rariglobus sp.
AGAATCTGCGACGGCACGTTGATCGGATCGTAAGGTCCGCGAATCACGCGGTGCAGCGCCTCGGCTTTGTTGGCGCCGAGCGTCATCACCACGATGAGTCCGCACTGGGCGAGACCCGTTGGCGTGATCGTCAGGCGCCAGCCTTTGCCGGGGACTTCCTGACCACCAAACATCAGGCCGCCGTCGTCGCTCAGCAGCGGCGTGCCAGGGAACAGCGACGCCGTGTGGCAATCGTCACCCATGCCCAAAAAGCACACGTCGTAGGTGCGCTCCGGCCCTGCCAGGATGAGCATCGTGCGGCGATACGCTTCGGCTGCCTCGGCAATCGGCCAGGCGACCATCCACGGATGACGACGATCGGTGGGAACCTCCAGCGGCACGAGGAGCTGGCGCTCGGCGTTGCCGAAATTGCTCTCACCACTGTTTAGCAAAACGTGGCGTTCATCGCTCACCGTCCAGTCGATCGCACCGGCTTCGCCCGCCGAGATTTTGTTCTCCGTGACGATCCAGTTATACCATTCCTTGGGCGTGCCGCCGCCGGTCAGGGCCCACAAAAAACGCGAGTGCGTGGTCCGGCGACGCGCGGCGACGCCGAGGTCCAAGGCGTGCTGAAACAAGTCGGCTTTCGCGCCGACCAAAATGCGTCCGTAATCAGAAGGGATTTCTTTCATGGGTGTTTAGCTCGTGATTTTCGAGGTGCGCTGGCCGGCGGTGACAATGAGTGCGGTCAACGCACGCCGGCCACCGCCCCGCGGGTGATTTGAAGCGCGATGCGGATTAGAAAAACATCGCTTCGCTGAGCGCGGCTTCGGGCGTCAGCAGGCTGACCGCCGTCGGCAACACCGTGCGCGAACCCGCGATATCGGCGTCGAAGTTTCCGCTGCTGTGCTCGAGATCGCCGCGCCAGTGGAAGCGCTGCGCATTCGTGTAGTTGAAATCCAACTCGAACGAGGCGCCGGCGGCATTCTCACGCAGCTCGACTTGAGCGTCGGCCAGACCGCAACCAGCAAGGCGCTTCTTGAGCCAGGTGGCCAGCACGCGCGCCTCGGCGGCGACGGAGGGCTGGTGGCTCAGCGTCACGTTTTTCAGTCCGTCGATGATCTTGGCCGGCGCGTAGGCGCTCAGGAATTGGCCGATCGTCTGGCGCACGGGCAGCAGGCGGGCATGTGCCAGATCGCGCACCAGCTCGGGCTTGGGCCATGCAAAGGTCAACGCATCGGCCGGCACGATCGCGCTGTCGATGAGGACGCGCGTCGAACGATTGAGGAGGTATTTGAAATGATTGATGCGTGAGGCCGAGACGAAGCGATGCGGCCAGTAGTAAAGCGGCAGATCCGTCGAGAGACAGATCGAGACCTGGCTTTCGAGAAACTGACGCGCGGCGAACGGGTAGTTCAGCATTACGAACTCGCAGCAACGCGTGTCGCCCTTGGATTTCCCGAGGTGGCATTCGCCGTAGATTTTGGCGCGGATATCCGTCGCGGTGCTTTCGTCCGGCATGGGGCAAAGCACGACGACGCGGCAGGGATAACGGCGCGAAAAACGCACCGCCGTCTGGAACTGCTCGAGCGCGTCCTCGACCGTGGTCTGCAGGCCGAGTTGCACCACGAAGTTCACTTGCGTGGCCTTCGCGTCTTCGTGCGCGGGAGCGTTGCCGCCGGCGGCGGCGGTGTCGTCCCACATGCGCGTGAGGCTGTGTTTGATCGAGCCGACAGGAACCTCGATGCCCGGCAGGGCGTTGAAGATCTCAGACATGGCGCAGGTTAGGGCTGACGCCAGAGGTGATTGTTCTTGGCGAGCAACGCGTCCGCAGCGGCGGGGCCCCACGAACCGGCCGGATAGCTGTCCATGCCGGCGCGACCGGCGGCCGCCCAGGCTTCGAGGACGGGCGTGTAGAGCTTCCACGAGGTCTCGGCTTCGTCACCGCGGATGAAGAGCGTGCCGTCGCCGGTCATGGCATCGAGCACGAGGCGCTCGTAGGCTTCGGGCGTGTTGGAGCCGAAGGTCGTCGAGTAGCGGAAGTTCATCTTCACGGGCTGCGTGCGCGTCTCGAGGCCGGGGACTTTGCCGTTGAGCACGAGGCTCAGGCCTTCGTCGGGCTGGATCTGGAACGCGAGCGTGTTGGGCGCGAGGTTGAAGCGTTCGCTCTCGGCAAACAAGGTGCCGGGCGGACGTTTGAAATTCACCGCGATCTCCGTCACGCGACGGGCCATGCGTTTGCCCGAGCGCAGGTAAAACGGCACGCCCTGCCAGCGCCAGTTGTTGATCGAAAGACGGATGCCGGCGTAGGTCTCGGTGGCGGACTGCGGGTTGATGCCTTCTTCCTCGAGGTAACCTTTGACCTGCTTGCCGCCCATCATGCCGGCGGAGTATTGCGCGCGGGCGACATCGCCACGCGGGCTGAGATCGAGCGGCTGAATCGCGCGGAGGAGTTTCACCTTCTCGTCGCGGATCGCCTCGGCGTCGAGCGACACCGGCGGCTCCATCGCGGTCAACGCGACGAGCTGCATCGTGTGATTTTGAATCATGTCACGCAGCGCACCGCTCTGCTCGTAGTAACCGCCGCGCGTGCCCACGCCGACTTCTTCGGACACCGTGATCTGGACGGAGTCGATGTAGTTGCGGTTCCACAACGGCTCAAAAATCGAGTTGGCGAAACGCTGCACGAGCAGGTCCTGCACGGTCTCTTTGCCCAAGTAGTGGTCGATGCGATACACCTGGTGCTCTTCGAACACCTGGCGGATCGTCTGGTTGAGCTCGAGGGCCGACGTGAGGTCTTTGCCAAACGGTTTTTCGATGATGACCTTCGAGTGGTGCGGCTTGCCGAGATACTTGGAGGCGAGCCCGCTGGCGCCGAGGTTGAGCAAGATCGGGGCGAACACCGAGGGCGGCGTGGAAATGTAGAACAGCGTCTGCACTTCGCGACCGAGCTTCTTCTCGATGTCGGCGATGTGCGCGGCGAGGCGGTCGAAGGCGGCTTTCTCATCGTAGCCACCCGCCACGTAGGTCGTGCGCTCGGCGACGCGGCTCCAGACTTCCTCGTTCAGCTCGCGGCTGGAAAACTCCTTGATGGCGCCTTGGGCATCCTGACGGAATTGCTCGTCGGGGATCGCCTTGCGGCCGTAGCCCACGAGGAAAAAATCAGCCGGCAACAAGTTGTCGAAACTGAGGTTGTAGATTGCAGGGATCAGCTTGCGGGCGGTGAGATCGCCCGAGGCTCCAAAAATCACGACGACCGTGGGTGCGCTACCACGATGTTTGCTGAGTCCTTGCAAGAACGGATGACGTTGGGCTTCGGCCATGGAACCGCAAATTTCGCGCAGCCAAAGGCGGTCAAGCAAGGCTAATGCGGTGAATTATCCGCATGGATTAGCACAATTCCGGTCATGATTCCTTACGGACGGAAGTGCTTCGGGAAAAGTTCGATATTCTCGTAGTGCCGCACCTCGGGTTCGCCCGCCGGCGTGATCGCCACCTCCACAACATCGAAGCGGTAGGTCAGCGGTGCCGGTCGCAACGCGCGCAGATACGCGATGGCCGCACGGCGCACCACCGTCTTCTTGCGGGAGTTGACCGCATGATAGCCGCTCACCAACGCCGCGGCCGCACGCGTCTTCACTTCCACGAAGACCAGCACATCGCCGTCCGTCAGGATCAGGTCGATCTCGTCACGCCGGTCCGCCGGACTGCGCCAGTTGCGCGCGACGACGCGAAAGCCCTTCTCTTTTAGAAACGCGGCCGCCAGCAACTCGCCACGTTCGCCCGTGGAGACGGTCTTTTCAGCGAGGAGCGCACCGGCGAGGTTTTTCAAGCGTTGCCACATAAGACCCGCCGCATCAGCGGCGTGCGGGGATTGTCATTGCGGATCGCCCTGCGCACTGGCAATTCCAGACTCCGCGCGTCCGCGCTTCTTTTCGACCATGTCCTCGACCTCTTCTCTCGCCAATACCCTCCGGCGTTCGCTTCTGATCAAGATCATTTCGAAGCCCACGCCGAGTCGTGAAGATGTCGCCTCGGTGATCGAGCTAACCGCCGCCAAAGTCGTCGACGCGCTCCAGGCGCAATCGATGACGCTCTACCTCGTCGAGGGTAACGAGATCGTTTTCCGTCACGTTTATTACTCGCCGACGTTGTGGGGCGACGACTCCGCCAAGGCTGCCGTCTTCAAAGAGAACAGCGCCAAACTCCTTCAGCTCAAGTTGCCCGTCGGCAAAGGCATCGTGGGTAAAGTCATCGCGGAGGGTCAGCCGATCTTCTTCCGCAACTCCGAGACGCAGGCCCCGATGATGCTCTCGATGGCCCAGACCACGGGCTTCGATGTGCGCTCCATGCTCACCGTCCCGCTCAAGAGCGGCAACGTCGTGATCGGCGCGATTCAGGTGCTCAACAAAGAGCCGTCCGCCGGCACGCAGGGCACGTTCAAAGAAGAAGATCTCCCGCTCCTGCAGGAGGTCGCCGAGTATTCCGCCGCGCTCATCCAGCGCATGCTCGACCCGAAGTTTCAGCCCGGCCCCGACGACACCGCGAAGTTCATCTCGCGCCTCACCAACCACCCGCTTGTCACCAAGGTCGAGGAGCTCACC
>JBEVND010000179.1:0-5625 GCA_040508285.1 Rariglobus sp.
CGCACTCGCCCAAGCCGTTGCCCGCAAAGCGCAGGAAGAAGCGCAAAACGCCAATGATCGTCGCGAGTTCGACCGCATCCAAGGTCTCGTCGCCAGCAACACCGAAAGCCGCCAGCTCCTCGAACAACGCGAAGCCGCCCTCGCCCAATCGGCCGCCCTCGTTCAGGCCAGCCAGGCCGCCATCGACACCGCGAAGCTCGATCTGGATTTCACCACGGTGCGCGCACCGATCGACGGCCACACTGGGGTCCGTTTGCTCGACGCCGGCAACCTCGTTACCGCCAGCCAGAACAACGGCCTCGTCGTGATCACGCAGACCAAGCCGATCTCGGTGATCTTTACCCTCCCCCAGCAAAACTTCGCCGAATTGCGCCAAGGCATCACCACCGCCTCCGGAAAATCGCTCCCCGTCGAGGCGCTCGACGATGCCGGTAAAGTCCTCGCTCAAGGCCAGCTCGAGTTGATCGACAATCAGATCGACACCAGCACCGGCACGCTGCGCCTCAAGGCCACGTTCCCCAACGATGACCAAAGCCTTTGGCCCGGACAATTCGTCAACGCTCGCGTGCTCACCCGCACACTCGGCCAAGCGCTCACCGTTCCGGCCGAAGCCGTGCAACCCGGCCTCGACGGTCCCTTCATCTATGTGCTCAAGCCGGATTCCACCGTCGAAGCGCGTCCCGTTAAACTCGGGCCCACCGTGGGGTCGATTACGGTTATCACCGAGGGCTTGAACGCCGGCGATCGCGTCGTGCGCGAAGGTCAGAACAAACTTCGCCCCGACGCCCGCGTCGAGATTGCCGAGCCCGCCACCGACGTCGCCGCCGCCCGATGAGCCTTTCCACTCCGTTCATCAAGCGGCCGGTCGCCACCGCGCTGCTCACCATCGGTATCTTCATCATCGGCCTGATTGCGTTTCCGCTCCTCCCGGTCGCGCCGCTACCGCAAGTCGAGTTTCCGACCATCCAAGTTTCCGCCAGTCTTCCCGGCGCGAGCCCCGAGACGATGGCGTCCTCCGTCGCCACCCCCCTCGAAAACCAACTCGCCCAGATTGCCGGCATCACTCAGATGTCGTCGAGCAGCACGCTCGGGTCGACCTCGATCACCATCCAGTTTGACCTCGACGTTTCCATTAACGCCGCCGCGCAAGAGGTTCAGTCCGCCATCAATGCAGCCGGCGGCCAGCTCCCTGACGAGCTCCCCTCGCCTCCGACCTATCGCAAGGTCAACCCCGCCGACGCGCCTATCATGATTCTGAGCGTTCGCTCGGACGTGCTGCCGCTCACCACGGTTACCGACTACGCCAACAACGTCGTTGCTCAACAGCTTTCCCAGCTGAGCGGCATTTCCCAAGTCAACGTCAACGGACAGCAAAAGCCCGCCGTCCGCGTTCAAGTTGATCCCGCCCGTCTCGCCGCTCTCGGCCTCGGCATGGAAGACGTGCGTGGCGTCATTGCCAGCGCGACCATCAACTCGCCCAAAGGCTCCATCGACGGTTCGCGTCAGAGCCTCTCGATCTACGCCAACGACCAGCTCACCGACGCCGCGCCCTACAACGATCTCATCATCGCCTACCGCAACGGCGCACCCATCCGTATCCGCGACATCGGACGCGCCGTCGACGGCGCTGAAAACACCCGCACCGCCGCCTGGCTCAACGGTAAACGCGGCGTCGCGCTCATCATCTTCAAGCAGGCCGACGCCAACGTCATCGAGACCGTCTCGCGCATCCGCGACCTCATCCCCTCGCTCCAGGCATCCGTCCCGCCCGCGATGACCGTCGAGGTTCTCGTGGACCGAACCGGCACCATCCGCGCATCCGTATCCGAGGTCGAACTACACCTTGTCCTCACCATGGCCTTGGTGACTATTGTCGTCTTCCTCTTCCTGCGAAACATCCGCGCCACGCTCATCTCCAGCGTCGTCGTCCCCATCTCCATCGTCGCGACGTTCGCCGTGATGTTCTTGCTCGGCTACAGCCTGAACAATCTCTCGCTGATGGCCCTCACCATCTCGGTCGGCTTCGTGATCGATGACGCGATCGTGATGTTGGAAAACATCTATCGCTACATCGAGGAAGGCATGAAGCCGATGGACGCCGCGCTCAAGGGTGCCGCGCAGATTGGGTTTACCATTCTCTCGATCACCATCTCGCTCGTCGCTGTATTCATTCCTCTGCTACTGATGGGCGGCATCGTCGGCCGCCTCTTCCGCGAGTTCGCCGTCACGGTCACGGTTGCCGTGCTGGTTTCCGCCTTCGTCTCGCTCACGCTGGTGCCGATGCTCAGCTCGCTCTTCCTGCGCTCGCATCACGCCCCCACGGGCAATGGCGTTCGCGCCCGACTCGATCGCTCGCTCGAAAAATCGCTCATCGGCATGGAGTCGATCTACGCCAAGGGCCTCGAGTTCGTCCTCCGTCACCAACGCGCCACGCTGATTTCGCTCTTCGTTACGTTTGGTCTCACTGCGCTCGTCTTCGTGAAGATGCCCAAAGGCTTTTTCCCGCAACAAGACACCGGCTTCATTACGTCCACCATCGAAGCCGCGCCTGACATCTCGTTCGCCGCCATGTATGAAAACATGGAAAAGGTGAATGCCATCATCGTCGCCGATCCCGCAGTCGCCTCCTTCCCGTCCTTCATTGGGGGCGGTCGTGGCGGCGGCAGCCTCAACACCGCGCGCGCCTTCATCAATCTCAAGCCCCGCGGCGAACGTGAGCCCGCACCCGTCGTCATGGCGCGCCTTCGCGAAAAAATCTCCGCCATCCCCGGCATCACCTATTATCCGCAAGCCCGCCAAGACCTGAACATCGGCGGCATTTCCTCCCGCACCCAATACCAATACACGCTGCGCGACGTGAGCTCCGAGGTGCTTTACGACTGGGCCCCTCGCCTGCTCGCCGAGTTGCAGAAGCTCCCTGAGTTGCGCGACGTCACCTCCGACCAAGAGTCCAGTGCCCCTGCCCTCAGCATCGAGATTGACCGTCAGGCCGCTGCTCGTTTCGGCATCCGCGCCGAGTCGATCAACAGCGCCCTCTACAACGCCTTCGGCCAACGCCAGGTCACCCAGTTCTACACCGACGTCAGTCAATACAAGGTCATCATCGAGGTCCCGCCATCGTTGCAGGCCGACGTCTCGACTTTCGACAAAATCTTCATCGCCTCTCCCGTATCCGGTGCGCAGATACCACTGTCGTCGCTGGTGAAGGTCGACACACGCGCCACCAAGCCGCTTTCAATCAATCATCTCGGTCAATATCCATCGGTCACGGTGTCGTTCAACATCGCCCCCGGCTTCGCGCTCGGTGACGCAGTGACTGCGATAGACGCCGACAGCGCCGCGCTCGAAAAACCCGCCACCCTCACCGGCAGTTTCCAAGGTTCTGCACAGGCGTTCCAAGATTCCCTCAAGTCCCAGCCGCTCCTCATCCTGGCCGCGATCATCACGATCTACATTATCCTCGGCATGCTCTACGAGAGCTTCATCCATCCGATCACGATTCTCTCCACCCTGCCCTCCGCCGGCCTCGGTGCGCTGCTCACGTTGTGGGCCTTTGGCAACGACCTCGGCGTTATCGCCATCATCGGCATTCTTCTGCTGATCGGCATCGTGAAAAAGAACGCGATCATGATGATCGACTTCGCAATCGAAGCCGAACGTGACCACGGCAAATCCGCCCACGACGCCATCCATGAAGCGTGCTTAAAGCGTTTCCGCCCCATCATGATGACGACCCTCGCCGCGATGATCGGCGGCATCCCGCTCGCCCTTGGACACGGCGACGGCTCCGAACTCCGCCAACCGCTCGGTTATGCCATCGTCGGCGGCTTGATCCTAAGTCAGGCGCTCACGCTCTTCACCACACCGGTCGTTTATCTCTACCTCGACCGCCTCTCCCAGCGATGGAAGAACCGCAAGGGCGCGGCCACCGAAGCTTCGCTTCCGTCTTCGGCTTGATCGCGAGTCCTCTTCCGTGGCCTCACCGCGACGAAAGAGGTGTATTAAGACGAAAGCGTCAGAGAACGGTCACCGCGCAGAATCCACATTATCGCGGTCATCGTCTTCGGTCGTGTGCGTAACCAGGGTTGGAAATCCAAGGCGCCCGAAGAGTTGATTTCCGCCGCGGGCTCCCCACGTTCTTCAACATGGAAATGGAGATCGTAGTGCCTGACGAAATTCCGGTGATGACTCTCCCCGGCGTCACGTTTTTCCCGCAGGCACTGCTCCCGCTTCACATTTTCGAGCCCCGTTATCGCGAGATGCTCGCCGACGTGCTCGCGACCAATCGGCTCTTCGCCGTGGCGGGCATCAATCCGCGCAAGCCCGACGACTTCGAACCGCCCCACCGCATCGCTACGATGGGCATTGTGCGCGCCTGCCAGGAAAACGCCGACGGGACATCCAATCTTCTGCTTCAAGGCCTCGCCCGCGTGGAGATCCAACAAATCGTCCGCGACGAACCTTATCGCACGATTCGCATGCGCGCGCTCTCCAGCGAGCCCGGCGCCGAGGACGACGAAAACATCAAACTTCGCACCCGCCTCTCCCGTCTGCTTACGACCCGCCAGCGCTTGTGCGGGGAAGCCTCCAACGAACTCGCTCGCTTCCTCAAAACCGTGGCCGACCCCGAAGTCTTCGTCGACTTGGCTGCTTTCAGTTTCTGCGAAAAACCGCGTCTCAAACAGAAGCTTTTGGAAACGCTCGACGTGCATAGGCGCCTCGAACTTTTCAGCGAAGACCTTCGCCTCGATATCGAGACCATTAAACTTCGCCAGAAACTCCAAGGTCACCTGACCGACGACCATATTTCCGACAATTAACAGATCGGGGCTCCTCGATTATTCGCCAGCTAGCGAAAACGTATTTCATGCCCTCCGCAGATCTAAGTGCGTTGCCCGACACGGAGTCGTGAGAAGCATTTTATTTGGATTTACGCCTGTATCAGGAACGAAATACATCTCTGAACCACTGTTATTTAGCGTTCATGGAGTCGCCTACGCCCAACGTCATTCTCTTAGTCGAAGACAATCCCATCGATGTCTTCCTTTTTGAGCGCGCGTGCTCCAAAATCAAAGTCTCATTCATCTACCACGCCGTCCCCGACGGAGGCCGCGCCATCGCTTACCTGAGCGGAGTCGGGAAATACGCTGACCGTCTGCTCTACCCGCTGCCCAACCTGATTGTTTTAGACATCAAGCTCCCTGACATTTCCGGTTTCGACGTCCTCCGCTGGATCCGGTCTGAACCCGACGTAAAATATCTGCCGGTGATCATGTTCACCACGTCATCGTTCGAAACCGACGTGGCCAAAGCTTACGAAAACCAAGTCAACGGCTACATCGTGAAACCCGTGGATTCGACCCTCTTCACCGAAATCATCCAGTCATTGGAAAATTTCTGGCTCCGCAAAAACGTGACGCCCAAAACGGTGCCTAGCCCGTAGTTCCTTGCCGTTCCCTCTTAACTCACTGGTCGGAATCCCGAGGAATATCGACCAAAGAAAAAACACTGACCTCTCACCCGCGAAAGTGCATCGCCACAACGTATAACCAGAGAAGGAACGGGATGGCGAATGCGGCAAAGATCAAGGCATCACTTAGGCGACGCTGGTTCTGCATCTGTTGA
>JBEVND010000201.1:0-4043 GCA_040508285.1 Rariglobus sp.
GAAAACTGCTATGGTCTCGAGTTGTTCGACGTCGATGGGGACGGTCGCGCCGACATCGTTTATCTGGCCACGTCCAAGCGCGATGCGTTGCGCGTGCGTATCCAAAATACGCACGGCCAATTCGGGCCCGAGCAGGCGTATGCGATCAAGGAATCGCGCAGCACGTTGCAGGTGCTCGCCCCGGCGAACGCGGCAAAGAAGCAGTCGGCGCGACTGGTTTTCGCACAACAACGCACGGGGCAGCTGGAGTTCTTTAACTTGGAGCCGGCGAAAAAAGAGAAAGCGGGACGTGGACCTGCGCTGCGCCCGAGGGTGTTTACGCCTCGCACATCGAGCCGCACTCCGGCCGCGTATGCGTTTGGCGACTACAATGGCGACGGACGTGAAGACATCGCCGTGACCGATGCCGATGGTGCGCAGGTCTTCATTTATTTCAGGCAGACGGACGGCGGGTTCACCGTGGCGGAGCGATTCCCGTCGTTTTCCGATGTCCGTAGTGTGGCGGCGGGTGATTGGAACGGTGACGGTAAGGCCGACCTGATTGTCGCCAGTGTCAAAGAACAATCGGCAGGCGTTGCCTCGATCAATGCCGACGGCCGGCTGGACTACCCGCAGCCCTTGCCGGGCACTGGAAAACCCCTGGCTGTCGCTGCAGGGAAACTCATCGCCAATGGCCCGCTGACCATCGCCGTCGTGCGTGAGGAAAAAGGAAAGCGCTGGGTCGATCTCATCACGCGTGGCGACGCCGGTGAGGGGAAGATCTCGCGCACGATTGATTTGCCCGGACTGAAAACGGACCCGCGAGGGCTACGCCTCATTGATGCGAATCAGGACGGGCTGCTCGATGTGGCGGTGTTTACGCCCCTCGATGCGCTGCGACTTTTCCTGCAAGGCACCGACGGCGGGTTTACCGATGCAGGCACGGGCGCAGGTTTCAGGAAAGGACTCGTCGATAACTTGGAAGCGGGAGCGCTCTCCACGGGTGATATCGCTGGCGACGGGAAAGAATCACTGTTGGTGAGTTCGGGCGCTTTTGCCCGCGCGCTGCGGGTCGATGAGACGGGCGCTCTGACCGTGGTTGACCAGTTTAATGCGCGTGACACGACGGCGGAGATTACCGCTTCGTTTGTGCTCCCAAGTGCGAAAGGAAAACGCCCGGAGGTGTTGCTCTACGATCGCAAGGGCGAGCAATTCCAACGACTGCGCGCCAACAAACAAGGCGTGTATGAAGTCGCTGACAGCATTTCGGTAGGTCGCATCGATGTGGTCGGCGGGGAAGTGCGTATGAGCGGCGAGGGCGGTAGGGCGGAGTTGTTTCTCCTCGGTAAAGACCGCTTCTGGTGGCTTCCGCTGGAGCGGGGCGACTTCGCCACGCGCTCAGTAGAGACTTACACGACGGATTTACCTGACATCAACTACAGCGACGTGATCGCGGGTGATCTAACGGGAGACGGTAAAGTGGAGCTCGTGACGCTCGATCCCGACAGCAGCGTGGTCGAAGTCTTGGCGCGCGACGAGGCCGAGAAGGCGTGGGTGAGTCGCGTGCATTTCAAAGTCTTCGAGACCGATAACCACTATCAGGGGCGACGTGGCGATGCGCTTGAGCCGCGGGAAGCGATCGTTGCCGATGTGACGGGCGACGATAAAAAAGACCTGCTCCTACTGGTGCACGACCGCGTGCTCATCTACCCGCAACAGTAGGCTGAAAAGGGGGTTGGAGAAAGCCGTGAAGAAAATCCAAATTCGCGCTTGCACTCGCTCACCAAAAGCGGCTTTTTCACCACTCCTCAGCGCAGCCTTAGCTCAACTGGATAGAGCATCTGACTACGAATCAGAAGGTTTGGGGTTCGACTCCCTAAGGTTGCACCACTTTTAAAGCCCGGACCAAACAGTCCGGGCTTTTTCGTGTGCTCATTGGAGCACGCTTTGGACACGATCGACACTCAGGATTCATGCGCTACCGATGGAGCGCGGTTGATTTGGGATAAGGTTTGGGGGCGACGTCGCGAATATTGCGACGAATGCGCTAGCAGTGCTTGGGAGATGCGAGAACATCGCTTGCACTCCGCCAAGAGGAGTGGAGGCAACGAAGAGAACAGAGGGAGAGCAGCGTTGGCCAGTGTTGCTCTCGGAAGACGCCCTTTAGCCGCGAGAGCACACCAACCGCCCTCGCGAGTTCTCCGTGTTTGCCTTGGTTGGTTTGGCCAAATTCCACTTCTCGCTCACATTGGGCGACGTTTCCTTACGAAACGCCCATGCGAGAACGTTCGATCGAGTGGGAATGGAGTCTCGGTGCGCGTATTCACTTTTCACGACTTCAGCCGGTTGGGTGGATACTTCGGATAAGACTTTGTTTTTGTGCGATCGCTCGAGCGGCGCCGGCGGAGTAACTGGTGGGTAGAGCGTTTTTCGAGGGCGATTCGTGAAAACGAAAAACCCGCCGGGCTAGGAGCGGCGGGTTGCTACCTGACTAAACTCGAACCGGGATCACATCGAATCCGGCACAGCTGCTTCCAAATCGGTCACCCGAACATGCTGACGTTTGGCTTTCGCCATGTGAGAACGGCGTTCGATCATGCGGTCGAGTTTATCGATGAGCATGGCCACGGCTTTGTGGCATTCGTCGGCGGAGACGGAGGCATTCATATCGGGACCGTAAATCTGAATATGTCCTTTGGCGGTGAAGCGCTGGGCGACGGCCTGTTTAGGGTCGCATTCGAGTTCCACGCGGACGCGGATGATGCGTTCTTCGTGGCGGAACAAGCGCTCCGCTTTTTCTTGAACGAACGTTTTAAGAGACGGGGTTAGTTCGAGGTGAATGCCTGAAACGATCACTTCCTGCGGATTATTTGTTCTATTCATGACTGCGGTATGTTTTTGGTTAGACCTAGCCTGAAATTGGTAGCCTGCTCGTCACCATGTCCTCGCTAAGCGAAGAAGTCACAAGGTATGCGGCCGTCATCGTGACGGGCGGATCTTCCGGTATTGGAAAGTCCTTCATTGAGCTGATAGCGACAATGCATCCCGGTGTGCTCATTTGCAATCTTTCGCGACGCGTTCCGGCCATAAATTTGAGTCAGCTTAACCTGCGCCATGTTCCCTGCGATTTATCTCAATCGGAGGGCGTGGGCCAAGGCGCGGATGCCGTGTTGCGCCTCCTGGACGAGTCTGCACCAACGGGTCCGATTTTGGTGATCAATAACAGTGGATTCGGGGCGTATGGGCATTTTCCGGAACCGAATCTAGGGCATCAATTGGAGATGATTGATGTGAATGTGCGCGCCGTCGTCGATTTTACGGGCCGACTTTTACCCTGCTTAAGAGCGCGTGGTGGTGCGATCATCACGGTGGCTTCGACTGCGGCGTTTCAGCCGACGCCCTATCTTGCGGCCTACGGTGCAACCAAGGCGTTCGTGCTCCACTGGAGTCTGGCACTCAACGAGGAGTTGCGCGGGACGGGGGTGCGCACACTGGCGGTCTGCCCTGGACCGACCTCCACGGAATTCTTTCGTCGTGCTGGGTTAAAACAGGGCTCGGTGGCGGATTCGCTTGGGCAAACGACGGGAGAGGTTGTTCGCGAGTCGTTGCAGGCGTTGGCGCGAGGCAAGGCGCAAGTGGTCACGGGCTGGAAAAACAAGTTGATGACGGCGTTTTCCACGAGACTTCCCAAACCTCTGGTGGCGCGTATCAGCGCCAAGGTGCTGGCGCGTTGGCGCCTGAGTAAGGTGTCGTCGTGAGCGAAGATCTTTTAGCAAGTGCGGCAGTTCCAACCCCGAGGGTCGTGCCGGCCGATGTGGATTATGACATTCGCGCGTGCGCCTGGCCGCCACGGCGGGGGGAACCGCGTGAGGGCACGGTGCGCATGATCGGACCCGATGAGCTCAAAACTTGGATCGTGCATGAGGACGATCGCTTACTGGTAATTTCAAAACCGGGGGACGTGGTGTGCCACCCGTCCAAGGCGGGACCGTGGTCGAGTCTCGTAGGTGCTGCGCGTGAATACACGCAGTTGCCCACGGTGCATTTGGTCTTCCGACTCGATC
>JBEVND010000206.1:0-4182 GCA_040508285.1 Rariglobus sp.
ATCTCCAAGGAGGCGCGGGCACACCCGGCGCCCGCTGGACCGGCGTTTACGGTCCGGTCATCGCGCCCGACTACGACCAGACTCCCTCCACCGTCGCCACCTCGCTCACCGACACCTCGCGCGTGGATATCAATACCGGCTCGCAAGCCCGCCTCCTCACCTGGCTCGTGAGTGGCAACGAGCACGACGCTTTTAATCCTGCCACCCAGGTCGGCGGCTCCGGCGAAATCACCGCCACCGCGGCCACGCTGCTCGCCGGAATCGACTTTCGCCCTTCCGCCGTGGATGGCCTCTCCACGACCGCCACCATCGATACCGCGCTTACAATTCGCGACCGCGACGATGTCGCTCATCCCGCCGCGCTCCTCGTCGGATCATCCACAACCCAGAGTGCCGTCTCCGGCATCCAGGCGATCGATTATGTCGCCGCCCCGTTAATCAATATCGATGTTCCCGGCGCGACCATTCCCGGCCAATCCGGCGGCACACCCGTCTCCATCGGTCGTTACGCCTGGTGGATCGGCGACGAAGGCCTCAAATCCCGTGCCGACCTTCCGCTCACCACCGTCACGGCCGACAAACCCGCCGCCTTCACCGTGGCCGCCCGCGATGCCATCGAGCTCATGGACGCGAACTCATTGTCCTACTCGGCGACACCGCCCGCGCTCAACGCCACTCGCGTCGGCTCCGCCTACGATCCCGCCGCCGGCGTCGGTCGCGCGATGACTGCGTCCCAATTACCTTCAGCCTCTCCGACCCCGGCCGCTTTCACCGATATCCTGCGCCGTCGTTATCATGATCTCGGAGTCAACTCCCGCGGACTTTTGACCGACACGTATCGCGGTGGCCTTCGTCGCGACCTCACCTCGCTGCTCACCTCCGGCTACACGCCGCCATCGGGAGACCCCACCCTCGACGACAACCCGCTCCATCCGCTCGACGCGCTCCCCGGCGCTCACGCCGAGGAAAAAGCCGGTTACGCCGTGCCCACGTGGGCGCACCTCCGAGACCATTACCAGACGGTCGTCCCCACCTCCGGCGCCGATTCCGGTTATCTCGTCCCACAACTCCCCGTCCATGATCAGGCGGGCCAGCCCGGCCGGGTCGGCGTGTCGCCTGTCATCACCTACGCCGCCCTCGGCACGCGCTTCGCCGTGGTCGGCGGTCAAGTCCAGTTCAACCTCTACCCGGTGGTCGTTCTCTGGAACCCCTACACCGTGCCGATGCGCGGAGTCACCTACGAGGTCGGCTACCTCTATTCGCTCGAAGGACGTTGTATCCAGTTTCAAGTGCGCGACCCGTCGCTGCCCGACACCTACGACAACTGGCAGGTGCGCGAGACGCGCGACATGGCCTACGGCGGCCTTCTTCTCGATGCCAGTCCGCCCTTGCGCGACCGCGACGCCGGCGGCATTGAGCGCTTCGTTCGTTTCCGCATCACAGCGACCGATCTCGCCGCCGGCGAAAGCCGCGTCTTCACCCTCGCCGCCAACACCACCTACGGCAGCAGCGTCACCGACCTCAATCCCTGCCCCGATCTCCTGCAGCCCGGCCTCAACTCTACCGCGCACGCCAGCATGGCCGGCACGGTGCTTTCCTCCACGGAGCTCAACTGGGACTACCGTGTCGTCACCAGCGCCAACTACATGAAGGCCGTCCCCGGCCGGCTGCGCTTCGATGGAGCCAAGTTCGCCGCCGCCGCCGATCAAAGCGGCATCGGCGGCACCGGCTCGGGAACCACCACCAACGGCGTCATTTCCGTTTATCTGGGCAGCCCGCGCACCACGCCCGTAAATCCGGCGTCTCGCGAACAACTCTGGAATTCCTCGATCAACAACTGGTATCAGACGATCCAAGGCGGTTACCATGAAAACAACCTGGTCGGTAATCCCCTCCAAGGCCCCGAGGAGCTGACGGAAGCCATTCCCGACGACGAACCGTCCCTCAGCACCTTTGTCCTCAATATTTTTTCCGCCTCCGGCAACAACGGCATTTCCACCTTGGGGAACATTCCCCGCCACCGTTGGCTCGTGCACGGCAACCCTCGCGCACGCGATCAGTTTCAGACGCGTCGCGACGCCACCTTCGCCACCAATCACATCGGCCGCGTCAGCAACCGCGCCGAAATGTGGCCCACTTGGTTCGCCACCAATAGTCCCGGCGACCGCGCCTCCTCCGGCCTCACGCATGACATGACCGCTGGCTCGCTTCCGGTTGACGCCACCCTTTTCGAAGTCCGCTCGGACTCCGACCCGCTCTACTCAATCGGCCACCTTCAACACGCCAACCTCTCCCTCGTCGGCAGCTCTCCCGCCTGGCCCGTCGGCAACGCCAATGCCGACTTCCGTCTCCCTGATCCTTCCGCGATCTCGAGTTCCACCGCGGTCTCCTCGATCGGCCGCCCTGGTCTGTCCCGCGCGCAAGCCGTCTATTACGACAACAGCTGGCTGCTCAACCGCGCTCTCTGGGACCGTTATTTCTTCTCCACCATTCCCGCCTCCGGTTATTCGCCCGGCACCGCGCTCCCCAATCCGCGCCTGCGCGTCTTCGACGATACCGCCGGACTCAACGATCCCTCGACCGCCGCTGCCGGCTTGCTGGTCGAAGGTGCGTTCAACGTAAACTCGACTTCCGAACAGGCATGGCGCGCCGTCCTCGGCGGCGTCAACCAGCTCGCCTACAACCCCGCCACCCGCGACGATGGCGCCGCCCTCGGCGCGGCCTTCTCCCGTTTTCTCAAACCGGAAAACAACTCCACCGTGCCTGCCGCCGGCGGTTCCCCCGCCGATCTCTGGCGCGGCTATCGCATCCTCTCCGCCGATGAAATCGCGCAGCTCGCGCGCAACATCGTCGCCGAGATTCGCGCGCGCGGCCCCTTCATTTCCCTCGGTGATTTCGTGAACCGCCGCCTTGTGAACAACCCCGCGACCGCCGAGGACGAACGCCTTAAAGGCACGCTCCAGGCCGCCATCGACGCCACCTATGTCACCGGCTCCGGGTCCTACGCGGCCAACAACACCACCGGCACCCTCTGGCCCTCGTTCACGCGCTACGCCAACCCGCCCTCAAGCGGCTACTACACATTTGCCGCCCGCGGCACGGCGATCACCAACTCGTCGTCCAATCCCCTTTCCGCCACCGACAACGCCGCCTTCCGCCGTCTTCCCGCCTTCGCTCCCAAATTCCTCACGCAAGGCGACGTGCTCTCCTCCCTCGGCTCGCGCCTCTCAGCCCGGTCTGACACCTTTACCATCCGCACTTACGGCGAAACGCTCAATCCCGCCACCGGCCAGCGTGACGGCCGCGCTTGGTGCGAAGCCGTCGTGCAACGCATCCCCGACTACGTGGACCCCAACGACACGGCTTCCGTCAATCCGCCCACTTTTCCCAACAACCAACGCTTCGGACGGCGCTTCGTCGTCGTCTCCTTCCGCTGGCTCAGCCCCGCCGACCTATGAACTTCATCCGGCATCTTCTTTTGCTGAGCCTTCTTTCCGCAGGGGTCATCCAGATCTTCGCCGCCCCTGCGGCCGATGCGCCGCCCGCCGTTTTTCGTCTCCTCACACTGGTGCCCGCCGACGACCTCTTCATCGATGACGCCCGCGGCGCCTCACGACCGGTCACCGTCAGTTCAAATCGCTTCTCCGCTCCTATCCCGGTTCCCAAAGGCGGCACCATTGACCTCTACCGCTTCGTGCCCGCGCCCACTCCGTCGGCACCGCCCGTGCGTGAATCCGCGATCCGCACCTCTGTTCCCGCCACACCCGGCGCCGAGACGCTCGTCATTTTGCTTCCCCGCGACGGCGCGCCGGATCCCGCCGTGCTTCGCGGCCCGCTCCGTCCACTAGTGATCGACGGATCCCCTACCGCGCACCCCTTGGGACAAATGAGGGTCTTCAATCTTTCCTCACGCGAAGCCGCGTTTCAGCTAGGGAACGAGACCGCGCCGCTCCCCCGTGCGCGCACGACCCTGGTCACCATCCCCGAGGTTGCCCGCCCCTGGCTCAGCACGGCCATCCTCGGAACCGAGGGCTGGCAACGCGTCGGCGGCGGGCCGCTCACGTTGCGTCCCGGGCACCGGCTCACGCTCTTCATCGTCGATGCTCCGCCCGCCGAACAGATCGACGCGCAACCGGGCGTCTCCATTTTCCGGGTCATGGACCGACCGCCTCCCCTGCCTCC
>JBEVND010000311.1:0-8579 GCA_040508285.1 Rariglobus sp.
CCAAAGTGAATCCCCGTCCACCAAAGGCCGCAGCTCCGTGAAAGACGCATGCGACGTCTCGAGGCTGGTCACCCCCGTTGAGGGATTGCCCGTGAAGACCACGTCCTCCGGACCACTGTAGAGGACATAATACACATGACCGGATGCACTGATGCCACCGGGGGGCGGAGCCGAGAATGCCACGCTCGTCCCGACATAGGACGTCAGCAGACCCAATAGGATTTTTTTGTAATTCATAAGGTTAATGCAGCCCAAACCACTCATGACCGGAAACTGTCCCGAGCCATGGCGCTTGAGTTCATGACGATTTTTTTACGCGAAAAATCTGAATGCAATCAGCGGCGCGTAGTGAGTTTCACCCAGCCAGGAGGTTCAATTCACCCAAGACCTCAAAGTATCCACACTGTCCTGAAGGCGGCCAAAGGATGCCTTCCTTGCCAAGTGGTGCGGAGGGCCGGGAGATTGCCCCCGCTTATCCTTATACGCAGCTGGCCCATTCGCAGGCAAAGCGCGCTCAGCGGTGACCGATCTTCAGCACGATCCTGAACTTCAGGAATGGCGTAGCGCAGCGAGCCGCACGCGCTCGGCACGAATGGGAGAACCGAGGAGTTTTTCGCCACGCGCCGCAAACCACTCGGGATCATCCGTGGTGCAATACCGCCGTCTGCCGCCACGTGTGAGTTTTGCCTCCTGTGCGGGATGCCGGTGCATCCAGTCGGCCAGGCGTTCGGCGACGAGCGCACCTTGATCAAGAATCTCCGTATCCGGCGGCACAATACGGCGCAGCGCCGGCAACAACAGCGGGTAATGCGTGCAGCCCAGCAGCACGCGCTTCGGCGCCTCATGCGGAGGCAGCAACGGCGCGAGCGCCTTGCGCAAAAAAAACTCCGTGCCCGGTCCATCGAGTTCGCCCGCCTCGACGAGCGGCACCCAAAGCGGACACGCCTGCTGCAAGAGACGGATGCGTGGCGCGAGTTTGCGCAGCTCGATCCCATAGGAATCCGACGCGATGGTCGCCTCGGTGCCCAACACGGCGACGAGTCCGTCAGTTTCGGCCGGCGCGGTCTCGTCGGGAATCGCCACCGTGCCCACGGGAATGCCCGCCAACGCCTCCACCGACGGGCGCACCACCCCGAGCACACGCCGGTCGGGCCAGCGTTTCGGCAGGTGCAGTTGCTGGATGTTGCGCAGCGCCCGCGCCGAAGCGGTGTTGCACGCCAGCACGACCAGCGGACAGCCCTGCTCAAACAGCCAGTCGACGGCCTCGAGGGTAAATTCATTTACCACCTCCGCGCTGCGTGCGCCGTAAGGAGCCCGCGCGCTATCGGCAAGATACAGGTAGTCGTAACCCGGCAACTCGCGCAGCAACGCCGAGAGCACCGTGAGCCCGCCAAACCCGGAATCAAAAACACCGATCATGTCCCTCCGGACCTAGCGGACGCAGACGGCAAGGCAAGCCGCGCAGGGAAATCTTCCGCGGCCCCAAGCGCCTCCACCGTCAGCTTCGCCACCTCCTCCCGCAACCCGCCTCGCGTTCAACTTTTCAGAATCAGTGCGACACGCCCCGGCTTTTCGTTCTAGTTGGTTGCGTGACCGCGCATCTTCCCAGCTGCCCGCAGTGTCAGCGCACGATCCCGGCCGAGGACTTTAACGTCTCGACCGATCTGGCGTTTTGTCGCTCTTGCAACCAGCCCCACTCACTGGTCGAGCTGATGGAAAATAGTCGTGTGGACGCCTCGCTCGAGAACCACGTTCCCGGCACGTGGAAACGGTTGGGGCCCCACGGTGAAGTCATGCTCGGCGCCAGTCACCGCTCTCTCAAAACCGCCGCCGGCACGCTCGCCGTTTCGCTTTTCTGGAACGGCATCGTATCCGTCTTCGTGATGATCGCCCTCGGCAGCACGCTCACGCTGCTGGGCGTCACCCTACCCGATAGCTTTCCCAAATTTAAAAATGAAAGCGGCAGCGAGATGAGCTGGGGTTTCACGATTTTTCTTTGGTGCTTCCTCACGCCGTTTATCGCGATCGGCTCCTGCATGATCGTCGCCTTCCTCATGTCGGTGGGCGGAAAGACCGTGATCACGCTCCATCGCGGAAGCGGAAAGCTGTTCACCGGCATCGGCCCCGTGGGCTGGACGCGGCGCTTTGTCCAAGCCGACGTCACGCGCGTGAGCCTTCGCACCAAGTTTGTAGCCGACAACGATGGCGGCGGCCATCAGGACGAGAAAATCTACATCGAACGCCGTGCGGGCAACGACCTGACGTGCGGCGGCTCGCTCCCCAAGCGCCGCAAATACCAACTCGCCGCACTGCTCCGCCAGGCCCTCCGCCCTGCTCGTCGAACATAAACCGCGCCGTGGTTTGAGCCTCAACGCCATGCGGGCTACCTGAAGGCTTTTGAAAATGGCCGAAACTTCACTTCAGCGCCTCGCGCGCAAGGAGCGGATTATCGGTCGTAATTCCATCGATTGCAGTGGTCGAAAAATAGCCAAGAGTATCTCGGTCATTGACCGTCCACACATAGAGCTCCAGCCCCGCCGCCCGGACTTTTGCAAACTGAGGCCAAGGAAGTGAGCGGCTCAGATGCAGCCCGTCCAAACCATCTCGCTTCGCCTCGGCGATGAGCTGGTCGATCCCCACCCGCCGCCTGTGTTTATCTTCACCTGACGAGAGTCGATAAACTTTAAACCAAGGCAGCGTAGCTTTGCACCGACGGGCAAGATCAGGATCAAACGTGATGATCGCAATCTGAGCGGCATTCGGTTTCCAAGCGGCCAATTGCCTCTCAAGCACCGGGAGGATTTCCGGCCCGCACTTGATCTCCAGAAAGTATCGTTTGCCGGGAGGCAAAACCGCCAAGGCTTGGGCAAGCGTAGGTATACGCTCACTGGCATAGGCGTCCCCCTTTCCAGCACGAGCACTCAACTGTTGAAGATTCACGAGGGAGGTCTGCGCAACAACGCTGGAGACTCCGGTCGTCCGTCGAGTGTCCTGATCGTGGATCACGACTATTTCTCCATCCGAGGAAAGCCGCAGATCCATCTCGCAAGCGTCGGCTCCCTGCTCCCACGCGAGCTTGAATGCCGCCAAGGTATTCTCGGGTGCAAGTTGCGAGGCACCTCGATGGGCAACGATCTCCGTGGCGAAAGACGTAACCCCGGCAAAGCCGGCCAGGAACGCTGCCAAGAGAGTGGTCCGCATGAATCTATCTCCCTGAATCAGTGCACCGCTAGCAAGTGACAAGTCGCCGGGTGACTGCGGACCCAGCAAAACACCGACGCTGCGTCCGCCGTAGTTGGTATTTTCGTCAGGATCGCGCACGCCTGCATGCGGCCTTCAGCATGCACGAAATCCTTCGCTTCACGCTGCCTTAACTCATCACAATGTAGGCATCAGCCAGCTCCACTTGCCGTTAAACTTGGCGAAAAACATTTCATCCGGACCGATAAAATAATTCCAAACCATCGGCCCGCCCGGCACCGGTTCCGGAATGGAATCTTCGTCTCGACCGACATAAAAAATCGGGTCTCCACTCTTCGTCCGGATAAGCACCAGTTGGCGCCCGGCCAAGGCGGTCAGCTCATTTTCAGGGGAAACCTTATAGATCAGCTTGTCGTAAGACTTCACGCCCGCCATCGCCTTGTCCCAGAGCTCCTTCGTCCGGGCCAGTTGCACCGGATCATTTGTCCACTTCTTCACGGGAAGTCCCTGGTCTAAATCCAGTTTTTTCGCAGCCTCGAAAACCTCGCGAATAATCCCTTTGATCTCAGCCAGATCTTTTTCCCCGAAGGATTCGATCCGGTCCGCGTCCTGCCACGTCCAGCGGGGCCAAGTGGTCTCTTTGAAGGAGAAGGTCCGATCCTCGGTAAACCCTGACTTGATCTCTTCGTGCACCAGCACATCGCGGTAGTCCGACGCCAATAACCCCGAGCTCTTCCCTAATCGAAAGGTGTAACCGCCTTCTCCGACGACGCCCTTGATTTGGACTTTGTTCTGCCCCGAAATGACAAAGTGAGTGAACGCCTTTCCCGAATTGGTCGGGTTCCCGTTCACAATGATTTCGGCGTCGGCCAGTCCGAAACCGCTGGCGAAATATAACTGCCGTGGCTCGTCGTTCGCGTTTTCTTTCTCTTTTGAGCAGGAGGTGGCGAGCGCCACCGTCAATAGACCAACGAGCCAAAGAAATCTTCTGGGACGCATGATGATGCGTCAGAAAAGCGGACCTCCTCTTGGGCGCGAGCGAGTTTTTCGCCGAGAACGAGGGCCCGATGGATTCCCGGGGCTTTCGTCGTTGGCATTCTTAGTCACCAACGTGTCATCCGGGATTCCCTGTTTGGATCGCCCCTCAGTTCAACGCCACGATGACCACGATGGCGGACGCCAGCACGTAGGCGCCGGGATAGGCCCAGCGGAGCCATTTGTCGGCGCGGATGGCTTTCGCCTCGTCCCGATCGTGGAGGTTGCTGATCCAGACCATGCCGCCCATCGCCAGACCCAGGAAGATGTAGGCCAGCACGAAGAACCAATCGATGACCGTGAGGTAGGAAATCTTCGGCAGACCCGAGTGCAGGGAATAGCTCAATGCGACGACCGTCAGCAGGCTCGCGATGATCACGCTCATGCGGTCAGAGAGATCTTTCGGCGGCAGGAAAAACACCGCGAAGGCCATGGCGAGCACGATGCCGAGCGGCACCATCATCTGCCAGATGTAGAACTGCGTGTGTCGCTTCACTTCGAGCGTCACAGTCGCGCGGCTGTAGGTCTCGTTGTATTCCTCGCGGTAGTGCGGCGAGACTTCGCCCGTCAGTTTTCCCGGGTCCCATTGCGGCAGCGAGATACGGTTGGTGATCCGCAGTTTGTCCGCGGGCAACACCACTTCCACCTCGTCGGCGAGGTATTGGAAGGACTCCAGCTCGAGCTTCAGTTGCTGGGTGTCGAAGGGCAGTTTGCGCAGGTCGAGTTGCGTCGCGATCTGCACGGTCAACTGGCGTTCGAATTCGACCCGCCCGTTGGGATAAACGCGGAGCAACGAATGATGCAGCTCGGCGGGCGCGGTGGTGCGATTGAACTCCACCATGGGACGCCAGATCGTGTTCACCTCTTCGATCGCGATATCCTCTCGGAAGACCTTGGGGCCTGTGCCGTCATGCGCCTGCGCTTGATCCTGCCAATACACGCCGAGAAGCACATGCAGCGTAAACTTTCCGCCCGGCTCGTCGATGTCGCTAATATCCAGGATGTGGACGCCGAGCTCGACCTTGCGCGGGGCGGTCGGCGCCGCCTTTGTCTCAGCCGCACTCAAGGCCGTCGCGAACACTCCGAACAGAAGCAGGAATCGAAGGAATGAGACCATGTGGGGTTTGGCGATGAGAGCGGAGAAAGCGCCAAGCCGCCCCTCGGCGCAAGATTCGATCGGCTCTCTCGACCGGTGACGACGAGGGCAAGGCAGGTCTTGCCGAAGGGAACCCGGCCGATCAACCGATGCAGCCCCACGCCTTCGACGCATCGCCCGCGCGGCACGATTTACGCGCAAAAAAGCCCGCCGCGGCACAAGCCGAGGGCGGGCTGATCGCGGACAGGCGCGAACGTTCAGGCGCGGCGGCGGCGTGAGACCGTGACGCCGAGGACAAACAGCCCGGCCAGCGCCGCGAAAGCGGAGGGCTCGGGGATGGCCTGAAGCGTGAAGCCGTTAACGACGCCGGCATCGCTGGTGAAGGTGAGCTGGCCAGCCCCGTTCGTGACCGCGTTAAACACCACGTAGTTCACTCCCTCGATGAACGCGTTCTGCTCGTTGGCGTAACTCGTGCCTTTGGTCACGCCGTCGACCGTGAAGGACCCGGTTTCGGTGAAGCCCTGATTGGCCTCAAATATCGCGTCGTTGGTGTTACGGGCCGAATAGACGTAGAGGCGATAAAGGGCCGATGCGTCCAGCCCCGAGATCGTGAACGACATGACAATGCCGCCGCCGCGGTGGGCATAATCATCGAAAAGGGTGATTCCGTTTCCAAGAACGCTTCCGAAGAAGAAGTCATTGGATACGGAGGTCGTCTCGACAAAGGAAATCCCCGTGCCGGCATCGGTCGTGGTGGTCAGCCCGTAGTCGGAGTGCGGGAGGAAATAATCGTTGGACCCGACCTCGTGCCATTGGTCCGCACCGGAAGCGTCCGCATAGGGGCCTGCCGCGACGTAATTCGCGGTATTGGTGAACCGCACGTTCACGGTCTGCGCCGCGAGATTGCCGATAAACGCGACGCCGCAGGCGGCAGTGGACACGAGGAACAGGAGCGACTTTTTCATTGGAAAATCAGGCATCGAAGAAATCCCGCGAAAGGACGTCAAAACGTTTGTTTCACCGGCAAAGCCAGTCGTGGGTTGTAGATGGCACGGATGGGCGCGTCGTGGATTTGACCCTGCCAAGTCGACCCTTTTGGGTGCTCCCATGAGCAACACACCGGCGTTGGCGGACGATCGCGAACAGGGAGCAACGGTGGTCATCACCCATCGCGTGCGGGAGGGCGGCGTCGCCGGTTACGAGGAATGGCTCAACCAGATCGCACCGACCTGCAAACGCTATCCCGGGCATCTCGACTGGCAGATTGTGCGTCCGGTTGCGGGGCTCACCTCCACTTACACCGTGATCATCCGCTTCGACACCCGCGCGCACCTCGAGGTGTGGATGAACTCCGACGACCGACACCGCCTGATCGAGGCCGTGCAGCCTTCGCTCGCGAAAGAGGACGCGTTTTTCATCCGCAGCGGTCTGGACTTTTGGTTCACCCCCGAGGGGGCGCGGGCACAGGTGCCGGTTCGCTGGAAACAGTTTTTGGCGACATGGTCGGCGATCTTCCCGCTGGCCTTTGTCGTGCCCTTGGCGGTGCTGCCCTTGCTTCGGTTTTTCAACGTGCCCGAAGGGCGTCTGCTCACCACCTGCGTGGTTACTGGCGTGATTGTTTTTCTGATGACCTACGTGGTCATGCCGCGTTACACGAAGCTGCTCAAAGCCTGGCTCTTCCGCTGAAGACGGTCGGCCTACGGTGAGGGATCCAACTCACGGCGCTCCCTTTTAGTTGGAGCCAGGCGCAAGCCCCTGCACCTCTCTCGCCACCGGCGTCGTCTACGGGTTCGCCGGGGTGTCGCCCAACAGCTGAAAACTGGCGAGGGCGCGGGCGAGTTCCTTGGCGAGAAGCCGGCTCTTCTGTTTTTCGGCGATGCCGGAGACGGTGACCTTCCAGACCAAGTCGGTGTCCCAGACCCAAAGCGCCTCAATCGATTCCTGGTTCGGTGCTCCCTTCAGGCTGATCCGATGCGCGTCGCGACCGCTGACTTGGGTCTTGGTTAGAGTCGTCACGGTTTGGCCCGCGGCCTCTGCCTGCTTTCGAAGTTCGTTCAGCGCTTCTTCGGGACTTTGTCCGCGCGGAATCGCCACGATCTTAAACGTAGCCACCCGGCCGCCGCCCTCATTCAGAGGCGCCTCGATCTTCCGCTCACTGCCGGCGAACACCAACGAGCCATCAATCTTGGAGAACCCGCTGGTCTTGATCTGGAATCGGCCAGGCAAAACATAGACGTCGGGCTGCGGCCCTGCACGCTCCGTCGCGCCCAGCACTTTAAAGTTAAGGATACTCTGGCGAATCACGCCGAGCTGCGCGCCGGCACTTGAGGTCGCCAATGCCGGATCGGTCATGGTCTTGCCGTAAAACCACCAGGAGCGCTCGCCCGCCTTGGCTTTCGTAGCGGCCATGATGATGAGGTTTTTCCCATCTACAAAGGTCGCCCACACCGCCGGCAGGCCACCAATCACGATCGCCTTTTTCGTTCCCATCATGGGTTGCCCCGTCTCCGTCATGAGCGCCGCGGTGCGATCAAACAAAGCTTCGGAATCCAGTGCGGCCAACCAACGTTGGGACACTTGAAGCGCGCTACCGCCGTCCGGTCCCTCTTTGATGGTGCCGGTGAAAATCCGCACTTCACGGTGCGCAAGCAGATCGGCGACGGGCAGTGCGCGGTCATCGAAAGAATAGCCCCAATACTCATCCTTGATGGTGCTGGCCGACGTCGCGGGCTGACTCGAACTCGCAACCGGGGGCGTCTGTGCCGACGATGCCGTTGAAAAAGCAACAGCGGCTAACAAGGCGATTGAGCTCAGGGTGATTTTCACGGGGAGGAAGTGGTTGAGCTGAAGATGTGATATCCGAGATTATTTATCTCAACAGTCAAAGCGCCCTCCCGTTCCAACGCTCTGCGATAAACCAAGGGGCAACGCCCGACATTCTCGGTATGGGCGATCACTGAATGAACTCGGGCTTGTTCGCGGTGTAAGTCGGAAAACGCTTCAGCGGATATTTTTGTGTCAGTAGTTAAATGCATTCACACATGCCGCAAAGGTCCGGTGCTTTGTTGTTCGCCGGCGAACAGCGCCGGCGCGCGGCAGTCCGAACCTTGGCGCCTTCGCGTCTTTGCGTTTAATCCGAAACCGGTTGCGGCAGAAACGGTCGATAGAGAAATGAAGACCGAAACCTACCCTGCAAAGATCATCAGCACCTCCATCGCGCGGTCGCCCGCCGCGGTTTACGCGTTCG
>JBEVND010000319.1:0-4234 GCA_040508285.1 Rariglobus sp.
GCCTGACTCACTTCGCTTCCCGCCACCGCCCGGGAAACAACAACATTGGCGGCGGACTCGGCAGCCCGCGTTCGTTGCGCTGCAACTGCGTCACGACGAGATCCACCGCATGCGCCGCGATCTCGTCGTAATCCTGGTCGATGCCGGCAAATTCCCCGTCACCCGTCCACGACAACGTTGCGCACCGCTCCCGGGTCAGCGCCGGCAGGCGTGCGAGCGCCAACCGTAAGGCCAAGCCGTTATCAGCGACCAGTGCATCGGGAGCCATCGCTTCGAGCCACGCCGCCCGCTCCGCCTCCGGTTCGTCGTTTTGGAGCCACAGCCGCTTCGCCGCGCCACGCGGACCGAACGCGAGCCACGCTGCTTGCCAGCCGCGGTGCGCACGTTCGTTGGTGCGAGCATCGATCACCGCGGCAGGACGTCGCGCACCGGCCGCCTCGAGCCGCGCGATCGCCATGCGCATGGCTTCGTAATGATGATGCCCCGCGCGCGGCGGAGACACGTTTAGCTCCGACATACCCACGATCGCCGAGGCAAACTCGTCCCATGGCCACGCCACTTCCACGCGGCCGCGGCTTGCTGTCGGTGCGAACAACACGCCGCCAATCCCGCGCGCGGTGAGAATATCCGCGAGCCGCCGTGCGTTGTTGCCCACGCCCGCCAAAGAAAATGAATCCAGTCGATAGCCGCGCCGCTCCGCATGGGCCCGCGCCGCGCGTTCCACTTGTTTCGCGAAACCCATTCGCTCCGAATCTTCGCGAGCACCGTCCAAAAACACGAACGCCAGCGGCTCTGCTTTCGCCAGCGGTCGCGCCAGACGGATGTGCGCCATGAGCTCGCCCACCCGCGCATTGGGCCGATACCCGAGTCGCTCCGCCACCGCGCGCACGCGCTCGATTGTCTCCGCCGGTATGTTAGGCGCGCCGCGCAACGCATACGACACCGCCGACACCGACAGCCCGGCGGCTTTCGCCACTTCGCGCAAGGTCACTCCCCGGCCTTCGCCGCTCACGCGCACCTCCCTCGGATAATCGTTTTAGTCAACGGTTTCACTAAGGGAAGATTCGAAGCGGAAACGCTCCTGCGGCAATCTCCGATTTCTTCCATGCCCTACACCCTCAAGACTCTCGAAACTGACTTTCTCGTCGCCGGTGGCGGACTCGCCGGCGTTTGCGCCGCCATCGCCGCCGCCCGCCGTGGTTCGCGCGTTGTCCTCATCCAGGATCGATCCGTTCTCGGCGGCAACGCCTCGAGCGAGATCAAGATGCACATCGTCGGTGCCGACTGCCACGGCCAGAAGGCCGGCACCCGCGAGTCCGGCATCATGGAAGAGCTGCGTCTCGAAGACGCCGTGCGCAACCCGCATCGCTGCTACTCCCAGTGGGACTTGTTGCTTTACGAAAAGGTGAAACTGGAGCCCAACATCACGCTGCTCCTCGACACCGATGTCGTCGGCGCAACGGTCGAGGGCGACACCATCCAGTCCGTCCGCGCGGTGCGCAATCCCACCGAGGACGAGTTTCACATCCGCGCCAAGTTCTTCGCCGACTGCACCGGTGATGGTCGCCTTGGCTTCGAAGCCGGTGCCGATTACCACGTCGGTCGCGAAGCCAAATCCCAATACGGCGAAACGCTCGCCCGTGACGTTGCCGACCGCCACACGCTCGGCAGCTCCATTCTCATCACCGGTCGTAAATACGACAAACCCCAGCCGTTTGTCTCGCCCTCCTGGATTCGCAAATTCAAGAAGGAGCACTTCAAGCACCGCCCGATTAACAGCTACGAATACGGCTACTGGTGGTTCGAATGGGGTGGTCAGATTGACTCGCTCAAGGACAACGAAACCATCCGCCACGAGCTTCTCCGAATCGCGCTCGGCGTGTGGGACTACGTCAAAAACTCCGGCGATCACCCGAATGCCGAAAACTGGGCCCTCGACTGGGTCGGCGCCATTCCCGGCAAACGCGAAAGCCGCCGTTTCCTCGGCCCGCACGTTCTCAAAGAACAGGACGTTCTGGGCGGTCGCATCTTCGAAGACCAGGTCGCTTACGGTGGTTGGGCCATCGACCTTCATCCGCCCTCCGGCGTCGATGTGCCCGATGAGCGTCCGTTCACCCCGACGCATTTCCCCCACCTGTATTCGATTCCGCTCGGCACGTATCACTCGCGCAACATCGCCAATCTCTTCTTCGCGGGCCGCAACATCTCGGCCTCGCACGTCGCGTTCGCCAGCACGCGCGTGATGGCGACCTGTGCCATCGGTGGCCAGGCCATCGGCACCGCCGCCGCCCTCTGGCGCGAAGCGGCTGGCAGCGATATCCGCAAGCTCGCCACGAAGGAAAACGTGTCCGCCCTCCAGCAGGCCTTGCTCAAGGACGACGCTTACCTGCTCAACGTCCCGAACACCGACGTCGCCGATCTCGCCCGCAAGGCCAAGGTCACCGCCACGTCCTCCGCGTTGCCCGCCACCAACGTGATCGACGGCATCACCCGCGATCTCAAGTCCGTCTGGGGTTCGTGGTCCTCCGACTCCGTGCACCGCTGGGAATCCGCCGCCCTGCCCGCGACGCTCTCGTTCGAGTTGCCCGCACCCGCCGCGATCAACGAAGTGCACGTCGTGTTCGACACCCACTTCGAGAAGGAACTCGTTCTCTCGATGAGCGACTACCACACCGGCAAGTCCGCTCCGCGCTCCGCCCAACCCGAGACGGTTAAATCCTACCGTCTGCTGCTCGACGGAAAGGTGATCGCCGAAGTGACCGACAACTACCTGCGCAAGCGTATCCACACCTTGGCTACGCCTGTCACCGGACAAAAGCTCGAGCTCGAAGTCACCGCCACGCATGGCGCCCCCGCCGCGCGTGTTTACGAAGTGCGCATCTACTAAGGCCGCATTCGCGACCCGGAACGTCGAGGCCTCACCCGCCGCGGCTTCCGGGTCTTTTTTTGCCATGAGATTCCCCTTCCTGCTCACGGTGCTTTTCTCCGCCGGTCTTTCCATGCTGCACGCCGCCGATTCTGTCGCCGAAAAACCTGTCACGATTATGCCGCTCGGCGATTCGATCACCGAGGGCGACGCCAGTTTTTCAGTTTACCGCTATCCGCTCATGGAGAAGCTGCGCGCCGCGGGCTACGATGTGGTCTACGTCGGTTCGAAGACCACCCAGCCACGCAAAGATTCACCGCTCGGCGTCCTGGCGCATGAGGGCCACTCCGGAAAAAACGCCGCCTTCATCCGCGCGCAGTTTGAGCGGGTCTATCGCCAGCATCGCGCCGATATCGTGCTCATCCACGCCGGCCACAACCAATTCTCCGATCAGAAACCCGTGCCCCAGCTACTCGCGGATATGCGCGGAATCATCGCCACCGCGCGCATAATTAATCCCAAGGTCATCATCCTGCTCGGCCAGGTGATCCCCAGCGGAAAACTCCCGAAATACGACTACATCCCCGAGTTCAATGCCGCGCTGATCCCGCTCGCCGCCGAACTTCACTCCTCCGACCAACCCGTGATCGTCGTCGACCACGCCAGCGGCTTCGATTGGCAGACCGACACCATCGCCGACCGCGTTCACCCCAATGCCAACGGAGCCGAAAAGATGGCGACGCGTTGGTTCGCCTCGCTGCAGACAGTCCTGCCGACTCCGTAAGCACTCACGGTTTTAAACCGTCGGTTGTGCAGTCCGTTTTCCAGCTCCGGTGCGTTCCGCTCCCGCTACGCCCGACCCAGGTCAACCTCCTGCGCCGCGCCACCACCAAACCCACGCTCCCGCGTGAATCGCCAGCGCGAGCACCGTGACGAAGGCAAACGACGGATGTCTCGTTTTATGCCGGAGCCAGAACAACCCCATCAACGATCCAACGAAGCCGCCCGCCAGCGCCCATAAGTGCAACGTGCGTTCACGCACACGTCGCGCGCCCGGTCGCTTGGAGGCGCGCTTGTCCAGCGCGTAAAGCACGAGCGTGATCAGCGAGAGAACGCCGTAGTAGAGCGCGACACCTTCGGGCAATGACATGCCGCAGTCGTAGCCTCCGGCTGCAAGCAAGCCAGCGCCAATCTTGCAGTCGGCGTCGCGCTCAACTTTTATCGATCCCTCTCAACTTACGCCTCCTATGCCGATCAAAGCCTGGTTTCCCACTTTCATCTACGTCGACAAGCTCCAGCCCAAGGGTCTCGAGCGCCTCAACGACGACATCGCCGACGAATGCCACCAATTGCGCGATTACGATGATG
>JBEVND010000341.1:0-20369 GCA_040508285.1 Rariglobus sp.
CGGTGAACTCACGCTCGGTGCGGATCATCAGCGAACCGTAGAAGCTCGAATCATAGGCAATCTCACCACCGACCAGACGGTCGTTGATGCGGATGCCGGTCGAGTCGGTGGACTCACCGATCAGGTCGCGCACCAATTCGGTGTCGGCCTTCGGGGTGTTCACGTTGAGGAACGCACCGGTCACGGCGACTTCGTCCGGATGGTTGGTGGTGATGGTGTTGCCGGTCAGGCTCACCGTGCCGCCGCTCACGCGGTTCGGGTCGGTCTCGATCTTGTTGACCGCGAGATCGCCACCGGCGTTGTAGCTGACCGTGCCGTTGCCAGCCGTGGTCGTCACGTCGTCGGCCATCACGATGTCGTCGCCGGCAGTGATGTTAACGTTGCCCTTGCCGTTGACGGTGATGTCGGCGTTCTGCGCGATGGAGTCATCGGCGTTCAGGCGGATGCTGCCGCCGCCGAGCGCGGAGAGCGCGGCGTTGACGAGGATCACGTCGCCGTCGGTGCCGGTGTCGGTCGTGGTGAGGTCGATGTCGCCGTTACCGGAGTTGGTGATGGGCGAAGCGACCGTGAGCGTGCCGGGGGTCTTGATGACGATGTTGCCACCCGTGGCGTCCACTCCGGCGAGCGTGAGGCCGGCGGAGAGGTTGTTGACGTAGACGCCGCCGGTGCCGCCCGAAGCGGTGAGGCTCTGGGTGGTGACATCAAGGGCGTTGCTCGACTGGCCGACGCCAGCGGAGGCGGTCAGGGCGAGGTTGGCGGCGGTGATGTTGTTGGCGTTATTGGCGTTGGCATCGCGGATGGTGCCAGCGGCGGCGACCAGCTTGACCGTGGAGCCCGTGCCCGTGGCGGTGATCGTATCGACGTCGAGGTTACCGGCGGCGGCGTTAATCGTGACATCACCCGCAGGGGTGGTGGCGGTCACGCGGATGCCGTTGGCTTCGTCGATGTTGATATTGCCGGTCGTCGTGGAGGCGTTGACGGAATCGACGGAGGTGTCGATCGCGCGGGTGCCCGCGGCGCCGCTCGTGCCGATGCCGTTTTCGGCGGTGAGCGTGAGCGCCTGGGCAACGATCTTCGTGGTGTTATCGTTGTCGTCGGCGATGACACCGCCGGCCTTGATGGAGACATTGCCCGCGGTCGCTTCAACGGCTTTCACGATGAGGTCATCCTGGTCGATCACGTTGATATTACCCGTGGTGGAGGTCGCCGCGAGGCTGTTGACCGCGAGGTCGAGCGGGCCGCCTGCGCCAATACCGATGCCGGTGCCGGCCTGGAGCGTGAGGGCGTTGGCGACGACGTCGATGGCGAGGTCGGACGGAGCGAGCTGGTTGATGGCGCCAGCCGCGGTGAGGGAAACGTTGCCATCGACGCCTGCGCCTGCAGCCACGCGATCGACGACGATGTCGCCGGCGGTCGTGGTGAGACTGATGCTGTTGGCGGCCGCGTCGGTGGTGGAAACCACACTCTTGGCGGTGAGGGTGCCGCCCGCGGTGACGGTAATGGCGCCTTCAGCGGTCTTCACGTCGGTGAGCTCGACGGCGTTGAGCTCGGTGATCTTGATCGAGCCGGCGTCCGTGACCTCGAGCTTGGCGCTGTCGATCGCGGTGACGAGGTCGATGCCCGTGGCGGAAGTGGCGGTGAAGACCTTGCCGGACACGTGGGTGATCTCGGTCGCACCGGAGATCGAGCCGTTGGTGGCGGTGAGTTTCACGTTACCGTTGGCGGTGGAGACGCCTTCGTTGATGATGAGCGAGTCAACCGCGTTGATCACGATGTCGCCGCTGGTGGTGGCTTTCACACCGGAGAGCGCAGCGAGGTCGAGGTTCGGCGTGACGCCGCCGAGGGTGAGATCGCCCGCCAGGTCGGTCACGTAGATGCCACCGGTGGTGGTCTTGGCCTCGAGGTTGGCGATGTCGGTCTTCAACGAGGTCGTGGAGGTGCCGATACCGGTGCCGGCGGTGATCGCGAGGTTCGTGGCGGTGACGTTGGCGTCGCCGTCGTTCTTCGCATCAGTAATGGCGGCGCCCGCAGCGAGCGTCACGGTGTTGCCCACGCCGTTGGCGGCGATGGTCTTCACCGCGAGGCTGCCGGTGGTGCTGGTGACCGTGACGTTGCCGTCGAGGGTCGTGACGGAGTCAACGGCGAGGTCGTCGTCTTCAGCGATGTTGATCGCGCCGGCGGTGGTGACGCTCGCGGTGAGCGAGGAAACCGCCGTGTCGATCGCACGGGTGGCGGCGGCGCCGTTGGCACCGATGCCGTTGGCGGCAGTGAGCGTAAGGGCGTTGCCGGTGATCTTGGTGCTGTTGTCGTTGTCGTCGTTGATCGCACCGGTGGTGGCGGTGAGGGCGATGTCGCCCGTGACGCCGCCGGCAGCGATGCTGACGACGCGGATGTCGCCCGTGGTGGAATCAACGGTGATGGCACCGTCGTTGGTCTTCACGCTGGTCAGTTCGAGGCCGTTGGTTTCAACGATCTTCACATCACCGGTGCCGGTGACTTCGAGGTCGGCGGCGTTGATGGTCGTGACGAGGTTGATGCCGGAGGCCGCGGTGGCGGTGAGGACATCGCCCGTGACGAGGCCGGAGGCGTTGGTTTTGATCTCCCCGGAGCCGGTGTTGGCGGTGAGGGTCACATCGCCCGCGGTGGTGCCGGCGTTGACCGTGTCGATGAGGATGCTGCCGCCACCGGTCGCGGTGAGGGCGATGTCATTCGCATCGGCATCGGTGGTGGAAACCACGCTGACGGCGTTGATGGTGCCGCCCGCGGCGACGGTGATCGCACCATTGGCGGTCTTCACGTCGGTGAGGGTGACGGCGTTGAGCTCGTCGATCTTGATCGAACCGGCGGTGGTGACTTCCAGGGTCGTGGTGTTGACGGTGGTGGTCAGGTCGATGCCGCTGGCGGCGGTGACGCGGAGGTTGTCAGCGGTGACGCGGCCGTCGGCGTTGGTCTTGACGGTGCCTTCGCCGGTGTTGGCGGTGAGGATCACGTCACCCGCGGTGGTGCCGGCATTGACGGTGTCGATCACGATGCTGCCGCCGTTGGTCGCGGTGAGGCTGATGTCGTTCGCATCGGCATCGGTGGTGGACACAACCTTGACGGCGTCGATGGTGCCACCGGCGGTGACAGTGATCGAACCGTTGGCGGTCTTCACGTCGGTGAGCTCGATGGCGTCGGTCTCAACGATGTTGATGTTGCCCGAGGAGGTGACGTCGAGCGTGGCGGTGGCAACCGTAGTGACGAGGTTGATACCGGTCGCGGCGGTCGCGGTGAGGTCGTTGCTCGTGACGTGGGTGATCGCGTTGGCGCCGGTGATGGAACCGGTGGTGGCGGTGAGGTTCACGTCGCCGTCGGTGGCCAGGATGCGCTCGTTGATGATGATCGCATTGGCGGCCTTGACGACAATATCGCCGCTGGTGGTGGCTTCGAGACCGGTGGTAGCCGGGAGGCTCAGACCGGGGTTGACACCGCCGATGGTGAGATCGCCAGCGAGGTCGGTGACGTAAATGCCGCCGGTGGTGCTGACGGCTTCGAGGTGGGTGACGGTCGTCTCGAGGACGTTGGTGGCGGTGCCGATGCCGGTGCCTGCGCTGAGGGCGAGGTGGGTGGCGGTGATGTTGTTCACGCCGGGAGCGTCCGGAGTGGCGGCGTCGTTCGCATCGGTGATGGCAGCGGCGGCGGCCAGCGTCACGGTGTTGCCCACGCCGTTGGCGGCGATGGTGGTGACGTTGAGGCTGCCGGCGGCGCTCTGGATGGTGACGTCGCCGTTCGGGGTGACGACGTTGAGGACATTGAGGTCGTCGTCTTCCGCGATGTTGATCACGCCGGCCGTGGTGACGGAGGCGGTGAGGCTGTTGGCGGCGGTATCGAGCGAACGGGTCGCGTCGGAAGCACCGGTGACGCCGAGGCCGGTGTCGGCGGTGAGCGTGAGGGCGTTGGCGGTGATCTTGGTGGCGTTGTCGTTGTCGTCGTTGATCGCACCCGCGGTGGCGGTGAGCGTGACGTCGCCCGTGGTGGTGCCGGCGTCAACGGAGACCACGCGGATGTCGCCGGTGGCGGCGGTGAGCGTGATGGAACCGTCGGCGGTCTTCACATCGGTGAGCTCAATCGAGTTGGCTTCGTTGATGTGGATGTCGCCGGTGCCGGTGACGGAGGCCGTGAGGGTATCGATGGCAGTCTTCAACGGTGTAGTGGAAGAGCCGATACCGGTGGCGGCGGTGGCGTTGAAGTCCTGGGCGGACACGTGGGTGATCACGGTGGCGCCGGTGATGGAACCGGTCGTCGCGGTGAGGTTCACGTTGCCGTCGGCGGTGGCGATGGTCTCGTTGATGACGAGGGAGTTCGCAGCCTTGACGACGATATCGCCGCTGGTGGTGGCTTGCAGACCGGAGAGCGCAGGGAGGCTCAGGCCGGGCGTGACGCCGCCGATGGTGAGATCGCCCGCCAGGTCGGTGACGTAAATGCCGCCGGTGGTGCTGGTGGCCTCGAGCTTGTCGATGGTGGTCTCGAGGGCGTTGGTGGCGGAACCGATGCCGGTGCCGGCGGTGAGCGCGACGTTGGCGGCGGTGATGTTGGTGGCGTCGTTGTTGGCCGCGTCGGTGATGGCGTTGCCGGCAACGAGGGTCACGGTGTTGCCCGTGCCGTTGGCGGTGATCGTGGTGACGTTGAGGCTGCCAGTGGTGCTCTGGAGCGTAACGTCGCCGTTGGCGGTGACGGCCGAGACGACGTTGAGGTCGTTGTCGTCGGTGAGGTTGATCGCGCCAGCGGTGGTGACAGTGGCGGTGAGGTTGTTCACCACGGTGTCGAGCGAGCGGGTCGCGGCGGAACCGGAGGTGCCGATGCCGTTAGCCGAGGACAGGATCAGGTTTTGGCCGGTGATCTTGGTCGCGTTGTTGGCGTCGTCGTTGATCGCGCCGCCAGTGGCGGTGAGCGTGATGTTGGCATCGGCTGCGTTGGCGGTGATCGTCTGGACGGTGATGTCGCCGGCGGCGGCCACCACGCTGACGTTGCCATCAACGGCGCTGATGTTGGCGAGGGTCACGCCATTGGTCTCACGCAGGGTGATGTCGCCCGAAACGGTCGAGGAGGCGTTGGCGGTGTCGACTGCGGTATCGAGGGTGATGTTACCCGAAGCGGTGGCAACCAAGGTGCCGCCGGTGACGTTGGTGGAGGCGCCGTTGTCGTCGAGGATGTCACCTGCGGTGGCGGTGAGCGTGACGGTGCTGGCGGGGTTGGTCGTGTTGGTGTCGGTGACCGCCTTGGAGAGCTTCAGGTCGCCACCGGTGACGATGGAAATGTCTCCCGCGGCGCTGACGCCGGTGACGCTGCCGATTTCGCCGACGGTGAGAACGGCGGTGCCGTTGGCGTTGTGGACACGTGCGCCACCGGAGCCACCGGAAGCGGCAACGAGATCGGTCTGGGTGTTGACCGCGGTGGAGTTGACGAGGTTGAACGCGGTGAGCGCGCCGACCGGAGCATTGGCCGTGAGGTCGCCGATGCCGGTGGCGGCTTTGAGGACGACGCTGTCGGCAACGAGCTTGCCAGCGGAGGTGCCGATGATGGCGCCGTTGGTGGCGGTGAGCGCGATGCTGGTGGGGCTTTCAACGGTGCCGAGGACGGCGATGTTGTTGTTGGCGGTGGCCACGATCTTGGAGGTGGTGCCCACGGCCTGGATGTCGCCGAGGCCGAGGTTGCCGGCGGACTCGAGGTAGACGTCGGTCGTGACGGCGGTGCCGGCCTGACCCACGGTCTGGATGTTGAGCTGGGTGGCTTGCACGCCGAGGGCCTGCGAGGACGTGCCGATGAGGTTACCGGCGGCGTCGGCCTTGAGGGCTTGGACGAGCACCTGGTCGCTGGCGGCCTTGTTGATCTTGGCGGTGTAGAGGGCGACGTCGGCGATGTTGAGCGCGGCGACCTTGGAGTTCAGGAGGTCGGTGGTGAGGTTGAGATAATCGCTCGAGTTGGCGGCGAGTTGCTCGGCGGTGGCGAGCTCGGCGGCGCGGGTGTCGGCGAGGTCGGACGCGGCCTTGAGCGCGGTGTTTTCGTAGATCGTCATGGCCAGATCCGCGGCGGAGAGCACGGCGGAGATACCGGCGAAGACGGCGTCGGCACCGGCGTCACCGGAGAACGGAACGGCCTGGGCGGCGCCGGCGATGAACTGGGCGATGGAGGACGCGGTGTTGGCGACCTGGAAGGCGATGACGAGGCCGTTGAAGACGTTCTCCTTGTTTTCCAGATCATTGCTGGCAACGCGGTCGTTGTGCTCGGCGATGGCGAGCGCACTGCGTGCGAGGGCGTCGGTGATGCCGGCGCCGTTGACCATCACGGTGAGCGATTCTTTCTCGGAGGTGAGCGTGTTGACCTGGGTGGTGGTGGAGGTGACCACGCCGGCGTTGGACGCGGCGGTCGAACCGGCGGCTTCGCGGATGAGCTCGGCGATGTATTGGGTCGGTGTCTTGGCGCTCAGGTTGACGGTGCCACCGATGATGTTTCCGGCCGCGCCGTTGTTATCGATGATGAGACCGTTGTTGGAGCGCACGGTGACGGCGCCCTGGCCGTAGCCGGCGTCGAGGAGACCGATGCTGATGTGCGACTCGGCTTCGAGGCTGATGGCGCCACCGGCGGTGCGGAGATTGCCGGCGATGATGACGCCGCTCTTGCCGAGGTTGGGACCGGAGCCGACGTAAAGGGCCTTGAGCGTGATGGTGCCGCTGCCCGAGACCGCGATGGTGTCGTTGGTGTCGAGGAAGACGATGTTGCCGCTCTCGGCGATCAGCACGAGGGAGCCGTTGTTATCCAGCTGGATCAGGTTGCTGGCGTCGTCGAGGATCGTGATGGACGCGCCGGAGATGGAGACGGTGCTGCCGCCTTTGCCCACGAGCGAGGAGCTATCGACAAAAACCGATCCGAGGTTGGAAGCGGAGACGCCGCCGCTGCCGCCGCTGGCGGAGAGGAAGTTGACGTCGAAGGCGAGTGCGCCGAGGGCACCGATGCCGGAGCCGGAGATGTCGAGGGACTTGGACTGGACGTTGGGGCGGCTTTCGTTGTTTGCGCGGTTGTCTTCAATCGTGCCGGTGGCGGCGAGTTTGACGTTTTTACCGGGAGCGGAAACGACGCCGAGGAGGATGTTGCCCGCAGCGCTGATACCGAGATCGCCGGCGGCTTTGGCGGAAACGAGGTCGAGGTCGCCGGTGCCGACTTGGGCGAGGTAAAGATCGCCGGCGGTCGTGGACGCGGTGAGCGAACCGGTGTCGATCTCAACGGAATCGGCGGCGGTGCCGATGGAGCGGCCGGTGAGCGTGAGCGTGGAGGACGTGATGTTGCCGGTGGCGCCGTTGCCATCGGTGATGTTGCCGGAGGCCGAGAGATTAACGGCCTGACCTGTGGCGGAAACGGTGCCGAGGGCGACCGCGCCGGAGTTGTTCAGCGTAACGCCGCCGCCAGTCGCCGAGGCGGAGAGGAGGCTGATGTCGCCGATGTTGACGGCGTTGACGCCGCCGTTGCCGGCCGTGGCGGAGTAGGCGCCGGCGACGGTGGAACGGAGCGCGGCGGACGAGGTGCCGATCGAACCGGATGACGCGGTGAGCGTGGCGGAAGAACCGGAGAGGTTGATCGCGGTGGAGCCGGCGTCGTTGAGGATGGAACCGGTGCTCGAGGTGAGCGTGATGCCGGCGGTGCCGGGAGCGGACACGGTGTTGACCAAGAGGTCGCCGACGGTGGAGACCGCAACGCCGCTGGCGGTGCCCTTGGCTTGAGCGGTGACCTTAAGCGCGCCGGATTGCTCGGCGACGTGGATCGCGCCGTTGTCGGCGGCGAGGGAGAGGGTGTTAACGTTGGTCGCAATCGCGGCACCGGAGGCACCGATGTTGGTGCCCGCGGCGAGCGTGGCGGTGTCGGCGATGATGACGCCGGAGTTCTGCGTGATGGACGTCAGCGCCTGAACGGAGAGCGTGCCGGTGGCGCCGGTGTCGAGGCCGCCGAGGGCGATGTTGCCGCCGGTGTTGTTGAAACCGAGCTGGGCGATCGAGCCGCCGGATTGGGCGAGCGCGCCGGAGGTGGCGTTGAAGTTGAGGGCGCCGGCGCCGAAGCCGATGGCGACGTCGCTCTTGAGCGTCTCGACGCGGAGGGAATCAAGGCCGCTGGCCTCGGTAATATAGATACCGCGGCCCAAGGTGTCGGACGTGACCTCAAGCGCAGAGACGTTGGTCTCGATGCGGTCGGCGGCGGTGCCGATGCCTTGTTTACCGACGAGGATGGCCTTGGCGGCAGTGACGTTGCCGGTCGCGCCGTTGCCATCGGTGAGGCTGCCGGCGGCAGCGCTGAGTTTGACGACCGCGCCGGTCGCGGTGATCTCGCCGACCTGGACGTTGCCGCCCGTGGCGGAGATGACGACGTCGTTGGCGATGGCGGCGTAATCATTCGTGGCAGCCGAAACGGTGCCGATGGCGAGGTGGTTGTTTTCGGCAATGTAAACGCCGCCGCGACCGGCGCTGGCGTTCAGGGTATTGACGCTGGTTTCGAAGGCATCGCCGGCGAGACCGACGCTGTTCGCGGCGTTGAGCGTGAGCGTGCGGGTGACGAAATTCAGGCCGTCAACGCCGTCGGCGGAAACGGTGTCGATGAGGGAGCCGCCGGTGGAAGCGACCGTGATCGCACCCGGGGAGACCAAGGTGCCGGCGACGAAGATGTCGTCGTTGCCGGTGATCGAGATGGAGTTGTTGCTGGTGGCGTCGGACGCGTCGATGACGACATTGCCGCTGCCGTTGGAATACGGCGTGAGGCCGTTGGCCTTGGCGGAAATGTTGTTAAGAATGACCTGGCCGGTCTGGTTCACGTGGATGCTGCCGTCTTCGGTGGAAGCGGAGAGAACGGTGACGGCGGTCTTGATGGCGTTGCCGCTGGTGCCGATGGACCAGTCCGGCGAACCGACAGGGGTGCCGTTGGCAACGAGGTTGGCGCTCCACGCGTTGATGCCCGTGCCGGAAGCTTGGGTGATCGCGCCGGCGTTGGCGGTGATGATGGCGCGGGTGGCGTCGGTCTCGCCCTTGTCGCCGCCGGTGTTGACGGTGCCGAGGGCGATACCGCCAGCGGTGTCGGTCACGACGATGTTACCGAAGTTGGCCCAGGCGTTGAGGGTGCCGGCGTTGACCTTGAGGGCGTTGTTGGCGCCACCGATGTTGGCACCGAGCTTGTGGGTTACGAGGGTGAGCGCGCCGGCGTTGATCTGGCCGGAACCGGTGGTGACAATGTCACCGTTGCGGGCGAACAGCCATGCGTTGCCGCTGGTGGTGACGCTCGAGGTCACCGCGATGGAGGCCGCGTCCTCGATGACGATGGATCCGCCGCTGGTGTTGATGGTGCCGGCGATGGAAACGGCGCCGGTGTTCTGAATATCGACTAAGCCGCCGCCGGTGGTAATCGCGCCTGCGGTAGAGCTGGTGAAGTTAACGCCCGCCGTGGTGACCGAACCGCCATTGGTGTTGATGGTGCTCGACGCGAAGACCGCACCGGTGCCGCTCGCGGTGAAGTCGCCAACGTCGTAGTTGGCGATGAGCATGAGGTTCAGCGCGGCATTGGTGGAAGCGATGGCCGCATTGAGGATAATGTCGTTGTGGGCGTTGAGCGTGAGCGTGCGTCCCATGCCGCCGGTGTAGGTCAGCGCAGTGGAGAGCGTGATGTTGCCGGCTTCGCTACCGCCGGTGCCGGTGGTGATGTAGACGTTGCCGCCGGCCAGAGCCGCGGTGATGAGATCCACGCCGAGCTGGGCGCCGCTGAGAGTGCTCGCGAACGGATTGGAGTTGTTGACGCCCGTGTTACCGGTGCCCGCGACGATGGTGATGTTGTTCGGATCGATCAGCCAAGTGCCGGCCGCGCCGTTGGCGGCGGAGACGTCGCCGAAGGTGCCGATGGAGAGGTTTTGGAAACCGCTGGTTTCGATGAAACCGCCGTCGCCGGATTGCGAACCACCGCGGGCTGCGAGGGTCGCGCCGGTGGCGACCAGCGCGGTCTTTTCGCCGATCACGATAATGGAGCCGCCGTTGCCGTTCTGGCCGGCGTTGGCGGTGGTGACGCTGTCGGCACCGATGGCGACAACCTCGCTCGCGCGGACATCGATGGAGCCGGCGTTGCCGTTGCCGAGCGCGTCGGCGGAAACGGTCCCGAGTTGCGCGACGTTGCCGCCGGAGAGAAGGACGCGACCGGCGGAACCGGCAGCGGAGGAAACGTTGATGTTACCGCTGTTGATGACATCGCCGTTGGAGCGGGCGATGAGATCAACTTGGCCCGCGATACCGGCGAGGGAGGTCGCTTCGATGAGGCCGGTGTTGCTCACGACCGAGGTCATGACGCTGCGTGCGGCGTCACCGGTGAGGATGACGCGACCGCCGGCATTGCTGATGACGCCGGTGTTGGAAACGGCGGTCGTAAGCGGACGGCCATCGGAGCCTTTGACGGTCTCGGCGACTTGGCCGGAGACGTTGAACTTGATGAGGCCTTCGCCGGTGAAATCGAGGGTGAAGCCGGTGCCCGAAGCGAGGGCGACCTGACCGGCTTTGGCCACGATGAGGCCGGAGTTGTTGACGCCGGGAGCGACGAGGTAAACGAAGCCTTTATCACCGACAGTGATGCGACCTTGGTTAACGACCGAAGCGAGGCTCGAGGCGTTCTGGGCGAAGTTGTATTTGCCAGAGAGGAAGTCGGCGTCGGAGATGCCGAAGGTGGACGCCATGAGGCCGGCGACGTCGACGGTGGAACCGGCACCGAAGAGGATGCCGTTCGGGTTGACGAGGAACACGTTTCCGTTGGCGCGGAGTTCACCGAGGATGGTGGAGAGCTCCTGGCCGGTCACGCGGTTGAGCACGATCGAGCCGGCGCCGGGCTGGATGAACTGCACGGACTCGTTGGCACCGATGCTGAAGTCCTGCCAGTTGATGATAGCCTTGTCGCTGAGCTGGCGGATGATCGTGGACAGATCTCCCTGCGCGATGGTGGCGTTGCCGCCGACGACCTGGCCGCCACTTGGGTTCGCGTAGGCGAACGTGGGGCTCATGAAGGTCAAGACGCTCATGATGACGGCCAATGCAAAGCGGCTCTTCTCGTTTTTGTGACGCATGGAAATAATTCTCTGAAGTTGTCGGTAAGTTCTGATTCGGTGCCGTGGTTCGCGCTTAGAAGCGGTAACGGGCCTGGGCGTAGACGTAGAAGTCGTCGTCGGTCTTCGTGCCGATCGGGGCCGCGAGATCGACGCGCAGTTCAAGGTCGTTCAACACGGTGACGCGGGCACCGACGCCGGCGCCGGACAGGCGCTCCCAACGGTCCTGGCCGATAATCGGCTCTTTGGTCTGAACCTGACCGTGGTCGAAGAAGACGGCCGCCTGATAGCGGTTGTCATCGGGCAGGATGGCGTAGCGGGCCTCGAGATTGAAGACGAAGCCGTCATCGCCGGCGAAGGCGGACTGGGCGTGGCCGCGCACGGAGTTGGCGCCACCAATGGCGATCTGTTCGCTGGCGACAATGGAGTCGACGGCGTATTGGGCCGAGAGATGCGCCAGGAGATAGAGGCGGGCGTGCAGGCTTTGCAGGCGGGTCACGGTGCCCGAGAACTTGGTGAAGCTGTTGTCCGCGCCGCCGAAGCTGCGGCTGGAAAGCGGCGAGTCGTTGTCCATGCCACCGAGCGCTTCGCCGAGGCCTTGGTGAATGTGGAACGAGGCAAACGTGCGGCCGCGCAGATCCTTTTGGTCAAGGTTGGCGCCGAGGCGGACCTTGCGGATTTCGTCACGGCTGGTGACGACGCCGAGCATGGTCTGCTCCAGGTCGCTGGACTCGAGCCATAGCTCGTAATTGAGCGAGGTCTTGGCCGACAGAATTTGGTCCTGCGAAAGACCGGCGCCCCACGAACGGTTGTCGCCTTCGATTTCGAGCACGGCGAACTCGCGGCCGACTTGATAATTGCCCTGCGAGTAATACGCGCTGGCGGCGGTGCCACGGACATTGAGCGGCGTGGTGTAGTTGACCTGGGCGAAGTAGAGATCGCTCACCTCGGGCGAGATCACACCAAAGATACCGAGCGTGTCGCCACGACCGCTGAGGTTAGGCAACGAAACGGCGGGGATGATGCGGTATTCGCCGGTGTTCTTGCTGCCGAAGTTGTTCACCTCAACGGAACCGGTGGCGCGGCGTTCCTCCTGCACTTCGACTTGAAGCTGGGTGGCGCCAGCGGTGTCACCTGCCTTGAGCGTGGAGCCGACCTGACGGAGCCCCGCGACTTTGTTGAGGCGCACGAGCGCGCGCTCCATGTCGGCGACCTTGAAGGGTTCACCCACGCGGATCTCGTCGAGCAACGTGCGGCGGATGCGGTCTTCGCTGAAACGACGGCTGCCCTGCACCGAGATGCTTTCCAGCCAGCCTTCGAGGACGCGGAATTCGAGCACGCGTTGTGCGCCGATGTCCTGCTGCGGGATGATCACGCGCGTCAGCAGGTAGCCCTTCGAGTGGTAGTGGTTTTCCACGCGGGTGGCGAAGGCTTGCAGTTCGCTGAACGAAAGCGGTTTGCCCAGATCGGCAGCCACGAGCGCCGACAGCTCCTCAGAGGTAAAAATCGTGTTGCCCGAGAAACGAACGCCTTGGATCACGAGGCGAACATCGTCCGAGGAGGTCGCGGGAGCGGTTTGCGTCTGGGTGAGGCTGTCCTCGATTTTAACCGGCGCGGGAACGGCGGAGGGCGCGATGGGAGCCGAGATCGTGTCGCTGAACGCGCTCTGTGCGGCGGGCCGTTGCACCGGATCAGACGGCGACGACTGGGCGGACGCGCTGGCGGCCAACGCCACCATCAGGGCGCACGTGACGGCATTTCGACGGGTCGACGTTGAAAAAGGAATGAAGCGGGAGCCGCGGGCAGACAGTGAGCGCATGATGGAAATTTCGATTTAACGGCTCACACAGCGTCCAAAAAGGGCGCGCGGAACCGGGTTCTTCTATCGGCGCGATTAGGTTTTCGTTAAAAAATATTAAAGATTTCTTCTGCGAAACCCTTCGAAACCGCTGCCAAACCCGCGGTTTTCCTCTGCGAAACCCCAAATTTTTCCACCCGCCATCGGTAAAAACCCGATGAAATGCACGGAGGCTTCCCCCATGCATTCGCAGATTATGCACAACTAGCAGGTCTGCGGTGACTTCAGCTTGCGAGGCCGCAATCCAGACATTCTTCCAACCGCTTGAATGCGGCCGGTCCGATGACCATCTCGACCGTAGAGTTGCGCATCGAAACACGTCCACCCGAAGGAGTTGGACGATAGGCGGCGATCTCGCCCAGGTTTATAATGGTCGAGCGATCAATCAGCTGAAAAAACCTGGCCGGCAAGATCTGCTGCCAATCCCGCATGCGACGGGTATCGAGGTATTCTTTGCCATCGGCGGTCAGCACGCGGGTGTAATCACGATCACCGGTGATCCAGGCGATTTTCCCCACGGCCAATACCCGTCGTTCGCCGCCTTGCTTAAACACCAGCAGGTCTTCGATTTCCATGGGTTGGCTGGCAAGGCTGGGCTTGGCGGCACTCGCCGCAGCGCCGATCTGTGCCAGCCGCGTCAGCGTTCGATCCAGCCGCGCGGGCATGACGGGTTTTAACAAATAATCCGTCGCCTGCGCATCAAACGCATCCACGGCGTAATGGTGATGTAACGTCGTAAACACCACCCGTGATGGGCGCTCCGGCACGTCGAGTAACTGGAAGCCACTTTCACGCCCCAATTCGACGTCGAGAAACAAAACCTCGGGCCGCACCCGCTTGATCATTTCGCGCGCCGCCGCCAGGCAATCAGCCTCGCCAACGAATTCAACCCGCTTGTCGGCCTCAAGCAGAGTCCGCAAGTTCATGCGATCAATCGGGTTGTCGTCTACAATGGCAATTCGCATCAGTAAAATTTCAGGGGCGTAGAAGACTCCGCTGGAGCGGCAAAATCAAGGTAAAGCAAGCGCCTCCCTCTTCTCTGTTTACCACCTGAATAATACCCCCCAGCAGGTCGGTATTGGTCTTCACTACCGAGAGGCCCAAACCGACCCCGCGTTCCGAGCCGTTGGCGGTGCTCTCGGACTGACGAAACGCCTCAAAGATAAGCGCCAGGTCTTTCGTCGGTATACCCGGACCTTCATCGGTCACCTCGAGTTCAAACCGCTCCCCCACCACACGAATCACCACTTCCACCCGCCGGCCACGCGGCGTGAACTTGATGGCGTTGTGAACGATGTTGAGCAGGATTTGCGTCAGCCGCACCGGATCCGTGTCGAGCGACGCATCGCCGTCCGCTTGAATCGTCCACTCCAACCGGATGCCGTGGTTCATCGCGATGGGATCCAGAAGGTCCTTCACCGAACCAAACCACTCCTGCACACGCACCCGCGACCAATGCAGCGGCGTGTTCCCCGCCTCGGCCGCCGTAATATCCAAGAGATTGGTCAATATAAGGTTCAGATACTGACCGCCCGAACGGATTTGGTTCAGAAAACGCCGGAACTCCTCCGTAAGCCCCTGCTTTTCGCTCTGCATCCAAAGCGCCTGAGACAACCCCACCAACGTGCTGATCGGCGCCCGCACCTCGTGGCTGATGTTGGCGAGGAAGAGCCCTTTAAACCGGTTGGCTTCCTCGGCGCTTTCCTTCGCCTGCCGCAATTCCGCCGTCCGCTCGCGCACCTCCGCCTCCAGGCGGCGGTTGATCTCTTCCTGCACCTCCAACGCTTGCCGTTGGTTGCGTTCGTTTTCCCGCCGGATCTCCCGCACCCGCATGCCCAGCGCCACCATAAAAAAGCCAGTGCCCATACAGATCACTCCCAACGCCAGGATCTCGGTCCGAATAACCACCGGGATGATCCGGAGGTATTGGAGGATCGATATGATACTTACCAGATAACAACTTAACAGCCCCGCCATCAGCATGCGTCCGCCGCGAAACCCCGCCCAGCGCCAGAAGTAGAAGCACGCCGCCACCGCGCCCACGCCCACCGCCAGTTCGCACGACAAAAACATCACGATCATCGGCCGGTAAGGCGCCAAGGGACTGGCCACCACCAAGCCCGCGCACACCCACAGCGCTCCTCGCGCCCACCGATCCAGCGCCGGAGCCCGGGTCGCCAGGTCAAAGAAATACCGCACAAAAAGAACGCCCAAAAACCACCCCAACCCGTGCAGCGCCACCACTCCGTCGCGCTCCCAAACCGTCGGCGATGGCCAGCCATACCACGACGGATAACCGCCCGCGAAAAAGTATAACCCGCCCACATTTGGCATCATCAGCGCATAAATCAGGAAGCCGCGCTCCTTGGTCATCAACGCCATGCCGATCGCCACGATGCCCATCGCCGCCAGATATCCAAAAAACAACCCGTCCACGAGCGCTCCCCGGCTATTGGTGCCTGTTAACTCATCCGGCGCCCACAAGGTCAGCGGCAGGATCAACGCCGTCTGCGAACGCACCCGCACAAAGACCTCGATCACCTCGCCCGGCGCCAACGTGACCGCCAGCACTGGCGTGCGGGTCATCGGAGAGCGCGGATTCCGCGGCCGCACAATGCCCGTTTGCTCCACATAAAGCACACGCCCATCGGCTGAGACCACGTGCCAGTCGACTTCGCCCAAGCGCGCGCAATTCAGCTCGACCATGTAGCGTGCCGTCGCCGGCAGATCTCCCCGGAGCGCGACTTTCAACCACACGGCATCCGCCGTGAAACCGAAGCTCGGACGCCCTTCCTCCACGGGCGAAAATAAAGCCCCCGACGCGCGCACGTCCGCCAATCCCATCTCGCCGCTCGGATCACGGAAAGCGACGATGTAAGGCACCAGATCGAGCCGCTCGACCTCGGGCAGAACACTTACGACCTGCTGCGCCCACAGCTTCGAAAACCCCGCAAGGATCATCAACAGCCCCCAGCCCAGCCTCCGCATGATCCCCGCGCTCAGGGTTTTAAAATCACCCATGTCGCCTGACCCTTGTCATGATTGGAAAGCACTCGGTTAACCGCATGGGCCACTAAACAGAACCGCTCTCCGTCGAATCAAGCGCGCTCATTCGAATTGGGTAATTCCCGCACCGTCCCCATCCCCCAAATTGCGGATATTTCCCCGCGTTTTGCATCCCTCCGCTTCCGGCCGCCCTGCCCGTGAAGCGCGATTACAGTTCGTCGTCATCCACCGGTCGCAACAGCCCCGCCTCCGGATCGATGCGCGCCCGCTCCAGCCAGTCCGCCAGCAGCGGTTCTTTTGCCACCAAATCCGCGGGAAACGGTGCCGCCAGCAAATCGATTGCCCGTAACTCGCCGTCCGCCGCCCGCACCAGGTTTTTCGAGTGCAAATCCGCCACCAGCCACGGCTTGCCGTCCACGAAATAGAGTCGCGGATGATCCCGATGCGCCCGCAGGAACCGCGACGGAATCGGGATCAACGCCGCCGGCTGCACGCGCGACGTATCCGCACCTTCCGACAACAGCCCGCCGAGCGTCTGTTTTGTGACGAGAACGCCTTCGTGTTTCGTCACGCCAAGCACTTCCGTAGGCATGCCGCCAAGACGCAGGATGAGGTCAAATTTCTCCAACATCGCCCGGTAGCTTCCATCTGCCGCATCGGCCAGCAACGCCACTTCATCCCCGCGTCGAAACTGAAACGTGCCGCCGATGCGCCCGTTTTCTCGCGGCATGAAAAACTTATAGATCGAGTGGTCCTTCGCCTCGAACGCCGTGGCTTCCACCCCGCTGCTGATCGGCCGCAGACTCGGTCCGCATTCCGCCAGCAAATCTTCCACGCCTTCCGGAAATCCAAAATCTTCCAACGAGATGATGGGCAACAACGCCCTGAACGCATGCGCCGCCTCGTCAAGTTCGTGCCAGAGCGGATCGGCTCCGGCGAGCAGGCCTATTTCGTCGGCTTCCCAGAGGACGAGATCGTCGTCTGGATCCGTTCCGATGCCGACGCGCGCCGCTGCCGTGCCGAAACGAGCGAGCGCTTCCAGTCTTCGCCCGTGATCGTGTTGAAGCGCACGTCGCTCTTCGTCGGACGGGAGCCGTCCGCCTTGGATGCAGGTCGGTCGTCCGGTGAAGGGGTCGGTTTGCATGAGTCGGTCATGACGCGCGGAAAGTCGTCCGCACGGGGGCCGAACGCAACCGGAAGTTCCCCAAAGTTGCCAACACGTTATTCGCAAAGCCTATGACCAAAGATTTTCTTGGGAAGCGCCGTTAATCTCTTGCGGCAAACCGCCGCTCGCAATCTGGTTGCGCCTCTCCCTTGCCCCTCTTCGCAACCATGCCCCGGTTCCGCTTCTTGTTGGTCTCGTTGGTCTTTTTGCCGGGCATCACCGCGTGTCTGGACGCCGCGCCCCGCGCCGTGATCGTCGTCGGGCTCGCCGCGGGCGAGACCCAGGCCGATCGCCTCAACACCACCGCCACGACCATCCGCGACGGGTTTATCACCCGTGGTTTTCCGCCCGCTTCCGTCACTATTTTGGGCGCTGCCACCGAGCGTATTCGCCGCGACACCGTGCTCAACGCGCTCAAGCCCGCCGTCGCCGCGTCCGCCGACGACGAAACGTGGATCGTCCTTCTCGGCTCCGCCACAACGCGCAACGGCGAACCCAGTTTCCAAATCACCGGCCCGCGCCTCACCGCCACCGACCTCGCTACCGCCGTCAAAGCCCTGCCCGGCCGCAAATTTGTCGTCGTTGGCACCACCGCCAGCGGAGGTTTTCTCCCGCCCTTGCTTGCGTTGCCCGAGGTCGAAGCCGTCGCCGCCACTGCCGATATCGGCGAGATCAACGAACCGCGCTTCACCGCGGCATGGGCCGAGTCGCTCGCCGACGCGCCGCAAGCCACCTTCGCCGCGCTCGCCGATGCCGCCGCCACGCGCGTCGCCTCGTTTTATCAAACCGCCTCGCTCGCCCAAGGCGAACACGCCCGCCTCATCGACCGCGCCGCCGGCCGCATCATTGAGGCGCCTTTCAGCAAAGCCATCGCGCCCACCGCGACGCCGAGCGCCGCCCCGTCCAGTCCCAAGCCGGTGTCCGTCGCCGACATCGAGATTCCCAAGCCCGCCGGCACCACCGACATCGAGCGTCGCCCCGCCACCGACGAAACCCGCGCCTTGATCGCCGAAGCCCGCGACGCCGCCAAGGAGGTGGCCCACGCCGCGCTCTTCCTGCGCGTGGACGCGACGTTCGTGATTGGTCGCGATTTCTCCGTCATCGAGCGCCACCGCACCCGTGCCTTCCTGCGCACCGGCGAATCACTCGATGATCTCGGCACCTTGATGCTGCCGTCCAACCCACCGGCCTACACCACACGCCTCGAAGGTGTCCGCGTCATCACGCCCGACGGCGCGCAAATCCTCGTCAACCCGCGCGCCTACGACGAGCGCCGCGCCGCCGACACACGCGAGGCCGACGAAGCTCGCGCCAAGGGCCAGCCCACCGGTCCGCTCGCACCGCCGTTTCTGCCACTGCCCGAAGTCACCGCGGGTTGCCTCGTCGAAGCCGCCTGGACCATCGAGCGCCAATCCGCCGGCACGCTCCCCGAGTTCTCTCAAGAATGGTCGCTCGCCGAGCGTTATCCCATGCGCGCGCTGCATCTCAGCGTGACCACGCCCTCCGACACCCGTTGGCGCACTTTCGCGCCCAACCTCCCCGCACCCGAGCCCGCAGGCCGGACGGCATTGTCGGGCCCGACGCAGGCCAAGCCAGACAAGGCGCTCAACACCCAGCCAGACGCCGCGTTGCCCGAGGCCTCCCCGACGCGCACCACCACGTGGCTGCTCACCGATGTCGCCGCATTCGAAACCCGCGCCGGCGACCCGCCCGCCCGACGCTTCGCCCCGTGGGTCGGCGTAAGTTCGCTCGCCTCGTGGGACGCGTTCGCCGGGTGGTATCAACGCATCGCCACCGGCAGCGCCGAGAGCGGACCCGCCGTGGCCCTGCTCGCCGACGACATCGCCCGCGCCCATCCCGATCGCGCCGGCCGCCTGCGCGCCGCCTACGAACGCGTATCCAGTATTCGCTACGTCGCCATCGAGCTCGGTGTCGGCGCCTTCCGCCCCCGCACGCCCGAGCAGGTCTGGACGCAGCGCTACGGTGACTGCAAAGACAAAGCCAACCTCCTCGTCGCCGTCCTCGGCAAACTCGGCATCCCCGCCGAATTCGCCCTCGTCAACCGCTACGACCACACGTTCACCGTCTGGCCCGCGTGGCAGTTCAACCACGCCCTCGCCCGCGTCCCCGCCGATCCCGCAAACGGCCAGCCGCACGACCTCTGGCTCGACACCACCGACCGCCTCGTGCCCTTCGGCATCGTCGCCCCGGGCGACCTCGGCCGACATGCGTTCGCCTTCAACGCACAGGGCGTCGGTGCGTTTCAAGAGATCACCGCGAGCCAAGAACCCGCGAGCATCTGGAAAGAACTCTGGACGCGCCACGACAACGGCAAGGCCACGCTTCTCCTCGGTGCCGACGGCGCGGCGGGCGTTTCGCTGCGCCACCTCTTCCTGAATCTTTCGCCCGCCCAACGCGCCCGCCGCCTGCAATCGTTGTATTCAACCAATGAATTCACGGTCACGGCTCTCTCGGTCGGCGATCCTTACGACCTGGCCGCTCCTTTTTTAATCGAAGCCAAGGTCAACCTGCTACGCGCCGATCTCCCCCCACCTTTCTCCGCTCCCGGCCTCGCCTCGTTGTTCGCCACCGAAACCATTTCCCGCCCCCTCTGGTGGGACGAAGGGCGCGCCACGAAATTCGTGCACGCCCGCGGCCAGCTGGAGATTCCCGCGGGCCCGATCACGCCGGACGCCTATGCGGCCCTGCGCGCCCGTTGGCTCGATTTTTCCCGCTAAGCTTTTCCCTCTTTAATCGTTAAACTTCCCATGTCTTCCCCTGCCGCCCCGCATTCCACCGACGAAGCCGATGTCGCGCTCCTTCGCGAAGTCCCCGCTCTCTACGCCCGCCTCCAAGGTGAACTCTCCAAGCGCATCGTCGGCCAGGAGGAAGTGCTGCGCCACCTCTTCCTCGGCCTGCTTGCTCAAGGTCACTGTCTCATGATCGGCGTTCCCGGTCTCGCCAAGACCCTCATCGTTAAAACGCTTTCCGAGGCGATCGACCTGTCGTTTAACCGCATTCAGTTCACGCCCGACCTCATGCCGAGCGACGTGACCGGCTCCGAGATCATCGAGGAAAACGACCACGGCAAACGCGAGTTCCGCTTCATCGCCGGTCCGGTTTTCACCCAGCTGCTCCTCGCCGACGAAATCAACCGCGCTCCCGCCAAGACCCAGTCCGCTCTGCTCGAGGCCATGCAGGAACGCCGCGTCACCGTGGCCGGCCGCACGCGTGACCTGCCCGCGCCGTTC
>JBEVND010000344.1:0-8152 GCA_040508285.1 Rariglobus sp.
GTATCCGCCGATTACTACATCGAGGTTCCGCGTGCCGACCTCGCGAAATCTTTCTCCGCCACCGACCCGCGCTGGCGTGCCTACGAACGCCTCCACGGCGACGCCATCCACCCGCACGCGATGGCCAACGCCCTCGGCGGCATCCTCCCCGAGCACGCGCACGACGACCCCAACTGGGATTCGCTCCCGCAACCTTCCATCGAGGCCAAACTCCGCGCGCTGCAAACTTGGTGGACCGCCCAAGGCTTCCTCCCGCTCGATCGTCTCGCCACCTACACGCCTTCCAATCCGCTCGTGCGCGCCTGCCGCGCCACCGGCATCCGCGTCATCCACTCGCTCTGCGCCGAGCAAAACTGGTCCGACGGCGAATGGATCATCAACCACTGGGGCATGCCCACCGCGCCCTACTGGATCGCCGACGACGACTTCCGCAAGGCCGGTCCCAACGCGACCGCGGGCGACGGCGTCATGGGCATCATCATGAACCACTATCAGGTGCTCCTGCCGCACCTCACGCACTGGGGCGACTTCGTGCTCTCGCCCTCGCACTTCACGCGCTGGCTGCGCGCCGCCGACTCCGGCGAAGAATCGACCCGCTTCCGCCAGTTCCTCGCCGACACCGTGCGCGGCGGCACGCCCCTCGGCGACAACCCGTTCTTCTTCGTCGCCGGCTTCGAGTTCGGCCGCACGTTCGGCACCGCCGACATGACGGACTACAACCGCACCGGCCTCCGCCGCCTCGTCGAGTTGTCCGCCCGCGAAAAACTCGCCTTCGCCACCAGCTCCGACGTGCGCGCCTACCACGACCGCCACGTGCGCGGCGCCCTCGCCTCGCGCGTTTTCCGCCAACGTGACAGTTGGTCCGGCGTCACCGTGAACGGCAAACCCGGCGAGGCCGGCGACTCCATCGTCATCGAGCGCGACGACTACAAGGCGCTCATTCGCGAAGACTCCGCGCTTCCGTTTTTCTACTACGACTACCGCCGCACGTGGACGTTCTCGCCGCGCGACATCCACATGCCCGACGACTTCGCCGCCGCCTGCGCGAGCGAACTCACCGTCGAGCTCTCTGCGAACGGCCGCCTCATCGTTTCCGCCGCGAAACCGCTTTCCCGTCCCACGCCCGTTGCCGTGTGGGACGCGACCGTCGTGGCCGCGCCACGCACCGCCCTGCCCTTGCGCCCGCTCGACGACCGCCGCGCCGTTTCGCTTTACGAACTCCCCGCGGGCTGGAGCGGACGCGAAGAATGGACGCTCGTTCGCCACCCCGCGCCCGTGCGTGACATTGGCGACTGGTCGCTGCGCACCTTCGGCGAAGGCGCCGACACGCACACCTATCTCCACCTCAAGCCCTCGCCGCTCCACGACACGCCGATTAAAGTCACGCTGCACAAACCCGCGCGCATCGACGGCCCGCAAGGCCCGCTCGGCGAATTCCCCGCCGGCGAAATCTCGCTCCCTTTCGGCCCGCTGCGACGCTGGTATCGCCTCTGGGGTTGCACGCCCGCCGACCTCACGCCCGACACCCACGCCCGCGCCGTCCTCGAAAAAGCCGGTGCCCTCGTCCCTCCCGACGCCGAAGCTGTCGCCCAACAACACGCCGCTGAACTCGACGCCCTCGCGTGGTCACACCCCGCGCTCGCCAACTCCAAGCCCGTGCTCGCCGTCCACTGCGGCGCGAAACGCTTCGAAGGCACCCGCAGCCGCGCCGAGGCCGATGACGTCATCGAGTCCTTTGGTTCCGCCGCGACCGCGCACGAGTTCGCCGACGGCGTCATCTCCTTCGGCCCCGGCAAAGCGTTTTGGTATCACCCGCGCACGCTCCACTTCCGCATCACTGGTGTGCAACCGCCCTCCGCCGGCGAAAGCCTCACGCTTCTTCTCAACGCCTACGATCCGCTCTCACTCGGCGCGCGTTATCGCCTGCGCGTCGGACCGAAGCACCGCGACCTCGGCTTGTGGACTTTGCCTGGCGACCCCAAAGCTGAAACCGCCTTCTTCACGATCCCACTCACCGCCGACGACTTCAACTCACGCGGCCACGTGTCGGTCGAAGTGAAGGCCGACCAAAAGGCCCTCGTCCGCTGGTGGGACGAAGGCGGCTTCATCGCCGCGATCCACGCGTTCTGGATTGGTGCGCGCAACTGAGTCTCCACCATAACACTTCCCCGTATGCCCCTTCGCATTCTCGTCACCGTCTTCGCCTCGCTGCTGCTCGCCACACTCGCACGCGCCAACGAAATCCCCCTCTGGCCCGAGACCGCCAACGTCGGTCCCACCGACAATCGCCCGTCGATCACGGTCTATACGCCCGCCGAAGGCACCGCCACCGGCGCGGCCATGGTGATTTTCCCCGGCGGCGGTTACGGCGGACTCGCCCGCCATGAAGGCGAAGGCTACGCGCGCTGGTTCGCGCAACAAGGTGTGACCGCGTTCGTCGTCAAATATCGCCTCGGCTCCAAGGGCCACAATCACCGCCATCCCGCGATGCTCAACGACGCCGCCCGCGCGATGCGCCTCGTGCGTGCGCGAGCCGCCGAGTGGAGCATCGACCGCGACCGCATCGGCGTGATCGGCTCCAGCGCCGGTGGACACCTCGCGGCAACGATCCTCACTCACTTCGACGCCGGCCGTCCCGACGACGCCGACCCCATCGAACGCGAAAGCTCCCGACCCACACTCGGCATTCTCTGCTACCCCGTGATCACGATGGGCGAGTTTACCCATGGCGGTTCGCGCAAAAACCTTCTCGGCCCCGAGCCCACGCCGGAGTTGATCGAACTCCTCTCCGCCGAACGCCAGGTCACCGCCGAAACACCGCCGTGCTTCATCTGGCACACATGGGAGGACAAAGGCGTGCGCGTGGAAAACGCCCTGCTCTTCGCGCAAGCTCTGCGTGAGAAAGGCGTGCGCTTCGAACTGCACATCTACGAAAAAGGCGGCCACGGCTTGGGCCTCGGCGACAGCCGCGGCACCGCGGCGCCGCACCGCTGGACTGACGACTGCCTGGCCTGGCTCAAAGAGCAGAAATTCCTCTCCCTCCCGTCGGGGGATCCCGCGCCACCGGCCGCTGCAGCGGCGCTTTGAAATCGGGCTTCGATTCTATCAATTGCCGGGATTCCGGGCACGCAACGTCGAGCCCTCCACCCAATGCGGGCGCACCAACATCTCACGGCTCACTGCCGGCGCGCCCATCTCCCCCCGCAGTATCTGGCTGTGCATCAGCTCCACTGCGCATTCGCCGACTTGGTCCATGTGCTTGCAGATTCCAGCCGCGTCCGCGTGCGCGGAAAAATCGCGATTGAGCAACACCACGCCGACGTCCTCCGGAACGCGCACCCGCGCGGCCCTCAACCAGTCCAGCACGTCGTCGCCCTGCGTGATGACAACTTCCGGACGCTGCTCTTTGAACCACCCCAAAAAGCCCGCGCGCGTCAAAGACACCGGCAGATGCGGCCTCACCCAATCGAGTTCCGGCGACGGCAGGTGCCACTCCTTGCTCAATGCCCCCAATCCCTCGAAGCGCAGCCGCTTCTCGATGTCCCAGCACTGCACTAAGCCCGCACGCCGCACGCCGCGCGCTTTGAGTTGATCGCATACGAGATCCATCGCCGCAAACGCGTCCGTTCCCGCGCGATGCCAGCGCATGCCCATGCTGGCCGGATTGCCCACCGTCACCACCGCATGGCGCTCCCAATCCAACGCGGGCGGCGACACCGCGTCATCAAGGAATGGCAGCACGAGCAATCCGCGCACGCCGCGCGCCGCCAGCACGCGGTCCGGATTCCTCCACCGACGCAGATCTCCCTCCAGCAGCAACTCGTCAGCCGTGTAGCCGTAGCGCTCCGCGGCGCCCCGTATTCCCTTCAAACAAACATCCAGCCAACCTCCCGCCGTTCCTTCGGCACTGAATCGCCAGCGATCATCCACTAGGATCGCCAGATTCGCAGGCGTCCGGCGGTGCCCGCGCCTTGCCACCAGCGCCGCGAGCATGGGATCGGGTCGATATCCCAACACCTCGGCCACTTCCTTAAGTCGCTTCCGTGTCATGACTGAAATCTCCGCACTTCCCCGCAGTCCCATACTCGCCGCCGCCCGGCTCACTCCTGCTTTTTTTGCCACGTCTGAAAGCGTCACCACGTTCGAAACTGGTTTTCTCCTTCGAGCTGAATCGGCCATGCCCGAGGCTTACTGAATAGATTCAGTTGCACAAGACTTCACGCCTCCCGTGCAAGTCCGCGATAGTGATTCCCCCGACCCCGCGCCATGAACCCCCTCGTCTCGCCCGCCTGCCTTGCGCTGCAAGCTCTCATCCATCGCGATGGTCGCACGCAGCCCGATGGCAAAACTGTCCAACCCCTCGTTCGCCTGTGAAAATCATCGATCTCAAGGTCCGCACCGTCGCTATCCCGACCACGTGCCAACTTCGCCATAATACCGGTGTCCACCCCGGCTATTTTCTGCGAACGATCCTCGAATTGATCACGGACGAAGGCATTGTCGGCCTCGGCGAAGTCGGCGGCGGCGACCAGCGCGGCGCGCTGCTTAAACTCAAGCCACGCGTCCTCGGCCTGGATCCGTTCCACCTCGAAACGATCAAGCTCAAGGTTCTCCGCAGCATCTATTACATGTCCAACGCCCGTCTCTACGCGGCGATCGAGATGGCCTGCCTGGACATCCAGGGCAAGGTGCTCAACCGCCCGCTCAGCGATCTCCTTGGCGGCAGTGTGCGCGAGCGTATCCCGATGATCGGATATTTATTTTGGCGCTACGACCGGCCTGACGGAAAAGACGACGCGTGCGCCGAAGACCTCGCCGACTGGTGCGTCGAGTTGCACGAGACGCTCGGCGTCAACGCCATGAAACTCAAAGCCGGCGTGATGGCGCCCGACGAGGAAGCCCGCGTGCTCGAACTTTGCCGCGAACGGCTCGGCCCTTCCTTCGGCCTGCGCATCGACCCCAACGGTGTCTGGTCTGTGCCGACCGCCGTGCGCATCGGCCGGCGACTCGAACCGCTGGCCATCGAATATTTCGAAGATCCTTCGTGGGGGCTCAACGGCAACGCCGAGGTGCGGAGGCAGATCCGCATTCCCATTGCGACCAACATGTATCCGGCGCGCTTCGACGATCTCGCCCCCGCGGTAAAACTTAACGCGGTGGATATCGTGCTCACCGACCTTCATTATTGGGAGGGGCCTCGGGGCGTGAAGGACCTCGTCGCCATCTGCCGCACGTTTAATCTGGGTGTGGCCATGCACAGCGGAGCTGAGTTCGGCATCGAACTCGCCGCGATGCTTCACACCGCGAGCACAATCCCCGAGATGACCTTTGCCGGCGACGCGCACTACCACTACCTGACCGACGACATCATCGCCGGCGGGCTCATGAAATATGAGAACGGTTGCCTACGCGTTCCCACCGGCCCCGGCCTGGGCGTCCAGCTCGACCCCGAGAAAATGGACAAATACGAACGCGAGTTCGAAAAGCGCGGCGACTACTACGCGCGCTTCCACCAAGACCCTCGTCGCCCCGAGTGGTATCCCATCGTCGGCGGACTCTAAACCCTTTTACCCATCTTATGAGCACAGCCACCTCCCCTTGGACGTCTCCCGAAGTGACCGCCCGCATTGATGCCGATATCGAGCGCGTGCGAAAAACCTGCATCGCCCTGCGCGTCGTCGATGCACACGGCAAACCGGTCACCGGCGCCAAAATCACCAGCGAGCAGACGTCGGCCGATTTCCACTTTGGTGCCAACATCTTCATGCTCGGCGGCTTTCCTACCCCCGAACAAAACGCGCGCTACGAAGAGGCCTTCCTCAATCTCTTCAACGCCGCCACCGTTCCGTTCTACTGGCGCGGCACCGAGATCGAGCGCGGCAAGCCCCGCTACTCCGCCGACAGCCCGTTCGTCGCGCGTCGTCCGCCACCGGATACCGTCATCGCCTTCTGCGAAAAACATGGGCTGCGCATGCACGGGCACTACCTCGTCTGGGATTTCTACAAGTGGTCCGCGCCCGACTGGCTCTCGAAGACGGACGCCGAAGCCAACGCCCGCGCTTGGGAGGCACGCGTGCGCGAGATCGGCGAACGCTACGGTGATCGCATCAAACGCTGGGACGCCCTCAATGAATCCATGCGCACCGCCGAGCGTTTCGCAGGGGGGGAAAGTTGCGCCATGCCCGACACCTACGAGGCCGACGCCTTTGTGTGGGCCGATCGTTACTTCCCAAAATCGGTTCGCATGGACATCAACGAGGTCTCGCGCTCCTGGTCCACGTGGAACCAGGACTACGTCAAAAAAATCCGCGGCCTGCTCAACGCGGGCCGACGCATCGACGGCATCGGCCTGCAGTTTCACCTTTTCTCCGACGATGATGTGCGCGGCGTGCTGGACGGACGCGTCTACTCACCGGAGAGCCTGTTCGCCGCGCTCGACAACGCCGGCACCTTCGGCCTTCCGCTCCATGTTAGCGAAATCACGCTCACCTCGCCGGAGAATACGCCGGTGAGTCAGGCCGAGCAGGCCGAAGCCGCCCGCAACCTCTACCGCCTTTGGTTCAGCCATCCTGCCGTGGACAGCATCACGTGGTGGAACGTCCCCGATGGCGGCGGCGCGCCCGGCGAAGACAAACTCCGCTCGGGCCTGCTCAACGCCGACCTCACGCCCAAACCCGCTTACCAAGCACTTCACCAGCTCATCCACAACGAGTGGCGCACGAATAACACTGGCGAAACCAACTCCGAGGGATTTCACACATTCCGAGGCTTCCGCGGCGACTACCGCGTCCGCGTGGAACACGGCGGCAAGACTGTCACCCATACCGTTACCACCGTGAACCGGGCCTCCGGAGAAACCGTGATCCGCTTGGGCGCCTAACTCCCGATGATTCCGGCCTCGTTCAACCTCGCCGGTCGGCGCGCCCTCGTTACCGGTTCCTCACGCGGGATCGGCGCCGCCATCGCAATCACGCTGGCTGAGGCAGGCGCCGATGTGGTCGTTCACTACACGGGCAACACGGACCAAGCCCGTGAAGTCGCCGCGCACCTCACCGCCGCCGGCCGGCGCACCGGCCTTGTCCAGGCCGATCTCTCCGCCGGCGACGGCGCACAACGCACCTTCGACGGAGCCATCGCCGTCCTTGGCGGTATCGATATTTTAATCCTCAACGCCTCGGTCCAAACCAAGAAACCCTGGACCGACTTCACCCGCGCCGACCTCGACGAACACTATGCGGTGAACTACCGCGCCAGCTTCGAACTCCTGCAACTCGCCGCGCCCGCGATGACGGACCGCGGCTGGGGCCGCATTCTTACGATCGGCAGCGTTCAGGAAAACAAGCCCCACCCCGAGATGCTTGTGTATTCATCTTTCAAGCACGCGCAGACCGGTCTTGCCCTCGGTCTGGCCGCGCAACTTGCCCCGCGCGGCGTGACGATCAACAACCTCGCTCCCGGCGTTATCGCAACCGACCGCACCTCCGGCGCGCTCGCCAATCCCGACTACGCCGGGAAGGTTCGCGCCGCCATTCCCTGCGGCTTCTTCGGCGAACCCGCCGACTGTGCCGGCGCCGCCTTGCTGCTCTGCTCCGACGCGGGCCGCTACATCACCGGCCAGAACCTCTTTGTGGACGGAGGCCTCGGCCTCTGACCACGCCCTGAATTTACCCACCACACTTATGACACAAAAACCCAACGCCGACATCGACGCCTACAAAAAAGAAGTAGGCATGATGAACCTCGAAAAACTCATCACCGCCCGCGAGTCCGTCTCAACCAAGGAATTTCCCATTCCCGTGAAGGAGCTGCTCTCACGCTACGAGCAGCTCTACACCGGCGCGATCAGCGACGTGCTCCGCGAATTCGCACTGCTCGACCAGGCGCTGCCCGGACACCTCAAGCCGCTGCGTCCCGAGCGCAACGTCGCCGGCCTCGCATTCACCGTGAAGAGCGCACCCAACGTCAAAATCACCGGAGAAATGACCTTCCGCACGCAGATGCTCGCCGAGTTACCCGCCGACACGATGGTGGTGTGGGACACGTCGAACGACGAAAAGGCCACGCTCTGGGGTGGCGTGATGACCGCCACCGCGACCGGCCTCGGCGTGAAGGGCGCCGTGATCGATGGCGGCATCCGCGACACCCACCAGAT
>JBEVND010000363.1:0-5090 GCA_040508285.1 Rariglobus sp.
GGGCGTGTTCACCGGACAGTGCGGGCGGTGCGTGCTTTTGGGGGCCGCCGAGAGCAGCACGTTAAACCCGGGGCCGTAGTGTTCGACGGAACCGTGGGGGGGCGGAGAAACGCCGCGGGTGCGCGCGTAGGAAAAGTGAAACAAGCCGATCGGTCCGAGGGTGATGCCCATGTAGGACACCTGCGTCCAAAACACCTTCGCCTTGATCGGGATAGCCAGAAATTCCATCGCACCGGCGAAAGACCACAACGCCGCGCCGACCAGCACGGTGAGGAGCCACGCCGCGGCGGTAGACTCACGCCGCAGAGGCCAGAGGAAGCCGGCAGCCATCAAGCAGACTCCGGCCGCGATCGCCTGCGGCAGGGCCAGCAATGTGAGTTGAAATGTGAAAAAGTCGCTCAGACGGATTACGTTTTGAGCAATCCCTCGTTGTTCAACAAGACGATAGCAGTGATTGGTGACTGGGGCTCTTTACCGTAAAAAACCGGGGGTTTTCCGGTAAAGAGCGCCCATCCCTAGGTTGCGGCGATGGCAACAGCGTGAGCGCGCGGCGCTGCTGCCGCTCCCGACTCAGCGCGTGAGATCGTAGAGCGCGTAACCCGCCAGCAGGTTGGGCGCGAGGCGGCTGGTGGTTTTCCAGTCGCCGCCGAGATAGGCGCGGTGCGCGATCTTCAACTGGCGCAGGGAGCAGAAGTCCTCGAAGTCGGCGATGGTCGCAGGGTTGGTCGGGCGACTCTCGAACCATGCGGTCGTGTAGACGGCATTACGCGGTTTGCGGCCGAGGAAAAACGCGGCGGTGCGGTTCTTCCAATAACCATGGTTCACAAAACCGACTGTAACCGTGCGGCCGATACGCAGGGCTTGTTCGATGATGGCGCCGGGATCGGGCAATTCCTCGAGCGTGCGCGAGCAGATCACGCGGTCGAAGTGACCTTCCGGCAGTTCGCGCATGAGGCTCATCATGTCGCCCTGATACGCGGTGAGACCGCGGCGCACGCAGGCGGAGATCTTGTCGAAATCGAGATCCACGCCGACCGCGTGCACCTGCTTGGTTTGCACGAGGTAGTCGAGGAGCACGCCGCGGCCGCAGCCGAGGTCGAGCACGCGCGAGCCGGGCGTGACCCAGTCGGCGATGATCTGCATGTCGACGCTGCGCTTGATGAGGGCTGATTTGGACATGGCGGCGCGGGCGGTCAGTTGAGAAAACCGCGGACGATCCCGTAGATCTGGGGCGACTCGAGCAGGAACGAATCGTGGCCGAGGTCGGTGGACAACTCGGCGTAGCTCACGCGTTTGCCGGCGCGAAGGAGGGCGAGGGCGATGGCGCGGTTTTGCTCGGGCGGGAAGAGCCAGTCGCTGGTGAAACCAACGACGAGCGTGGACGCCTGCACGCCGGCGAACGCCTCTTCGAGCGAGCCATGGGTCGCGGCGAGGTCGAACTGGTCGAGCGCGCGCGTGATGTAGAGATACGAGTTGGCGTCGAAGCGGTTGATAAAGCTCTGGCCTTGATAGCGCAGGTAACTCTCGACCTCGAAACGGACGTCGAACGTCACGGGGGGCGCGACCGCGTCGATGCCTTCCATGGAAAGCTCGGAGGCGTCCTCGGCGGCGGTGGTCGGGGCGGATTTGCGACGTGCGGACACGGCTTTGCGGCCGAACTTACGGTCCATCGATGCGTCGGAAAGATACGTGATGTGCGCCATCATGCGCGCGATCGCGAGACCCACGCGCGGACCGCCGCTCTTTGGATAATAGCCGTGGTTCCACTCGGGATCCTGGAGAATGGCCTGCCGCCCGACCTCGTTAAACGCGATGGCTTGCGCGCCCTCGCGGGCGGTGGTGGCCATGGCGAGGGCGCGTTTGACGAACGACGGATATTCGATCGTCCACTGGAGCACTTGCATGCCGCCCATCGAGCCACCGATGACGGCGTAGAGCGAAGTGATGCCGAGTGCGTCGAGCCAGAGTTTCTGCGTGCGCACCATGTCGCGGATGGTGACGGCGGGGAACGTGATGCCGTAAGGTTTACCGGTGCGCAGATCGATCGACGACGGGCCGCTGGAACCCTGGCAGCCGCCGATGACGTTGCAGCAGAGGACAAAAAACTTGTTGGTATCGACCGCCTTGCCGGGGCCGATGAGGTTGTTCCACCAGCCGGGCTTACGGTCGTTGAGCGAGTGGATGCCGGCGCAGTGGTGGTCGCCGGAGAGCGCGTGGCAGATGAGGATCGCGTTGTCGCGCGCGGCGTTGGGGCGACCGTAGGTCTCGTAGCGAAGCGTGAAGCCGGGAATCGACTGGCCGTTTTCGAACGTGAACGGCTCGGTGGTGACCCAATCGCGGGCTTCGATCAGGCCGACCTCGCCCGGCTCGGAGCGGGTGTCGGAGAGTTGATCGTGGTCGGCGTCGTTCATGAAGGGACTACGCAGAGCAGTAATCACTAATCGGCGCGAATGAATACTAAACTTTCCGGCAATGGGCCGGCTGGCAAAAGCCGGGCACGGGCGGGTGATGAAATTTCACCAATCTGTTACACGTCCGAGGGTTAAGGACGGATTACGGGGCTTGAGCCGAGGCGGGGCGCGGTTTTAGTGGACGTTTACCCATGTCCCAGCCCTTCGCCAAACTCGACGAACTCCTCATGGATGACTGCCATGTGCGTTACGCGTTGGGCCTCTTGAAGGAGTTGACCAACGACCTGACGCTGCGCCTGAAAGCGACCCAGCAATCGCTGAGTTCGCGCACGCGTTTTTTGCCCACGATCGGCCGGCCCGACGAACTGGCGGCGGTCGAAGCGGTGCGCAAAGATCTGGCGCGTGCCACGTCGGCCGAAGAGACGATGGAAAAACTGCATGCGTTGATCGACGTGGGCTTGGGCAACGAGCTGGACAGTTATGTGCGCTCGGTATCGCCCGCGTATGTGCGCGGTTTCGCGGCGATCAACAATCTCGTGGAATGGCCCGGCATGCTCGACCGCCTGGTGATGCGATTGGAGGCGTTGCTGCACGCGCTGGTGAGTGCGCGCAACATGGCGGCCTCGGGCTACGATTGGCGCACGCACAGTCTCTCGGCGCCGGCCAATGTCGCGATCGATGAAGCGATCGTCGTGGCGCAGCACCTCGATGCGGAGATCGCGTTGGTCAACGGCTGCGCGGACCGGCACGAATTGGAAATCGTGGGCACGCCGCAAGCCGGCGCGGTGCTGCCGCGCGTTCCGGTCGTGGGGTTTCAAGTATGGATCGGCCGCGTGCGTGCGTTGAGCATCGGCGATGTGCAGGCGGAGTTTAACCGCATTATCGAAATGTGCGCGCTCTTGGACACCACGGGCGTGAGCGGTTTGCGCGAGGCAACCGAACGCGTGGCGGCCACACATGGGGCGTTGTCACGCGACTACCTGCAGATGTATCTGGGGCAACTGCGCGTGCACATGGATGAACACCGGCTCGTGCCAACGCAGACCACGGCGCGCATCCACCGACTGCAGTTGCAGCACTTCGGCGCGGTGAATTTCCCCTTCGATCTCGGTTGATCACGCACCGGCGTGGCGGTCAGGCGGGCGGGCCCAGCGTTGCATTAATGGCGGGATTAGAGTCGGTTAGCGGCCGATGAAAACCTCACAGTCTGTTTTGCTGGTTCTGGGCGTTGTCGGTATCGTTGGCCCGAGTGGCTGCGGAAAATCTGAACCGGTCGCCAGCGCGCCAGCGCCCGCCGTGCAGACTCCTGCGCCCGCCGCTACGCCGATCCCTGCGCCCGCGTTGACTCCGTCCAGCGCCGCGGCCCCTGCCCTGAGCGCCGTGAAGAAGGCGTCCGATGCCGTTGTGGCGTCGTTGAACATTCCTGATTTTCAGACCGCCACCGTGGAGGATATTTCCGAGGTCGCTTCGCAGGCGCTGACCAGCCTCAGCCGCGTCGTAAGCTCGACTCCGGCCGTGGTGGAAAAAGTGACCGCCGTGAAGACGGCGCTCGAAGCGGGCGAAGCTTCGAATGCGTTGACGGCGCTGACCGGCTTGAGCGCGGCGGCGAAGAACATCCCCGGCGCCGCCAACCTGACCGAAACCGCGAAGCAGTTGGTGAGTGCCTGGGCGCTTAAGCAGGGATTCGACACTGCGAAGATCTCTGGCGTGTTGGGCGCGTTGCAGAAAAAAGATTACGCCGCGCTGGCCTCGCAAGCGACGAGCGTCCTGAGCAAAGGCGGACTCACCGGCGACCAGCAGGGCCTGATTCAAGGCGTGCTCAACGCCTACGGCATCGATGCCACAAAAGCGGCGGGAGCCTTCAATGCGGTCAAAGGCCTGATGGGCAACTGATCGTCGGCACGCACGCACCATGACCAAACTACCCCTTGGTTTAGCCGCGCTGGCGACGGCGGCTGTGTTGGCGTTAGGCGGCTGCGCATCGAAGACACCGGCGACTGTCAGGGCGTCGACGCCCCCGGCTTCGGACTTGCCGGTGAAGCCTATGGAACCGGCAAGGGCTGACGCTGCCGCCCAACACGCGCCCGGCTGGTCGCCAACGCAGATGACGGCCTCTGCGCGTTATGTGCGAATCAATGGACCGCTGCCCGAGGCGAAAGGAGCGCTGAATTTTTTGGCTAACGAAGCCGGATTAAAAGACGGCACCGTCGTCCTGACTGCGGTGCAGGCGGATGCGGCGCTGAAGGAGTTGATGCGGGTGACGGGTCAGGAAGTTCAATCCGCGCCACCGGTCACGGTGGCTCTGACAAAAATCGCGAAGTTTGATCTAACGGAAAATATGGCAAAATCTTCCGAGGAAACGCCGGGCGTTAAGATTGTGGTCGGTGGGGTTGAGCATTTCTTCACGCCCCGCGCGGTCGGGGTGTTACTGCGAATTGTCCCGCAAGCGATCACAGGTTCCGCAATCCAGATTGATGCCGAGGTTCAGGAGACGACCTTTGAAGGATTCGTGGAATATGGAAACCAGACGGTCTCCATTCCCGCGAAGTCCAATCCCTCGGGCGACGTTGCGGAGTCAACGACTGCAAAGGTGCCAGCCGGATTTTATCAACCGATCTTTTCCACGCATTCGACTGAATTAAAGCTGAACGTGCCCGTTGGCTCTGTGGCTGTTTTGAT
>JBEVND010000377.1:0-4777 GCA_040508285.1 Rariglobus sp.
TGCGCCGCCGCCGCTGTAAGTGCCGCTGAAATTGGCTGCGCCTCCGTTGACGGTGGTGTTGCCGGTGTAGGTGTTGTTGCCCGAGTAGGTCCAGGTGCCGCTCGCGTGATTGACGCCCATGCTGGTGGCCAGACCGTTGGAAATGATGCCGCTGACGACGTTAGGGGCGGAGGATTGCGCGCTGGAAAACGTAAGGACGGTGTTGCCGGCGGTGCCACCGCTGATCGCGCCGCCAATGACGAGCGAAGCGGTAGGGGCGTTTTTGTTGTTGGCGAAGGTGTAGGTTCCGTTGGCACCGACGATCACGAGCGGGGCATTGATGGTTTGCGACGAAATGGCGTTCGTCAGCGCATTCGTCACCTGGATGGTGCCGCCGCTGGTGAGGAAGAGAGAATTTCCACCCGTGGTGCCGATGACGTAGTTGGCGGCTGCCGTGTCGAAGGTGATGCCGCGGATGTTCAACGACGCCGAGTCGATCAGGATGGGTGTGCCGGGGGCGCCCCAAGTGTTCGCGATGGCCGCGTTGAACGTGGCAATATCCGTGTTGGTTTCACCAGCGGTCACACCCGGGAACGCGGCGTCGCCGGTCCAGTTGCCGAGGGTAGTCCAGTTGGCATCGGTGCCGCCGCCATCCCAAGTGCCGTTGGCTGAAAAAAGCAGGCTGGTGGACGTGGACGCGAAGACGGCGGTGAGGAACAGGGATGCGAAGCGGGTGGCGACGCGGTGCGGCGAGCGGGTTTTCATCGGGGTAGGAGAACGGGCTTAAACAGTGACGGGACTTGCGGACCCAAAAAAAGGGCCGCTCAAGAATTGACGGGGTAATCCTGTGCGGGCGGAAACTAGGCGTTGGGAAGCCGGAAGGGGAATACCCGGCTTGCCGTATCCATTGTGTTTGCAGACGGCGTCTGCCGTGGCGGTTAAAGCAATTCGGCGCTGGCTTGAAACGACACTTGCGGCAGGTAACGGGCTTCGAAGGTGTGCAGCGTTTGCTGTGCAGAGGGCAGCGTCTCGCTAAGGTCGGTGGCGATGCGAGTGGCGATGTCCGTCGCGGAGAATCTCACGATATCGATGCGAGCGTCGCGGTGGTGAAAATACGGGATGCGAATTGGTCCGCGGCAAAAACCCACGCGGCAGGTTTTGATGAGCTGCTCGATGATGACCGGTTCCTCGTTACAGATGGCGTCGGCTCCTTCCTGGTCGATGAAGGCAACGGCGCATTCACCCGGGCGATACGCGGAGGCGGCGGCGAGCAGGGCGGCGGCGTTGCTCAGCTCGAAATGCACTTCGATGCCGGCGGCGATGAGGGTGTTGGCAATGACCGTTTTGGCGCGTTTTGAGGGAAGATAAACCGGATCTGGAATGATGGCGTGGCGGATGCCGGCGTCGTGCCAGGCGGCGGCCATGGTGCGGTAGGCAACGTGCCAGTCCTGCAGATAACTGGGCAACGCGATGCGGAGCTGGCTGTCGATGGGTTGAATCAACACTTGGCGCACGCCGTGGTCTTGCAACGTGCGGAGCACGTCGATGGCGTGCGGATGTGGCGTGTGCCAGAGAACGTAGTCGAGGTTGTGCTCGATGAGGCGCTGGGCAAAGTCGGGGCTGGCGACTTCTTCACCGCGGAAAAAAATCAGGTCGGCCACGAAACCGTGCTGGCGCAGGCGATCCTCGAGTTCGATGTGGAGGATGCGCGAGTAGGGGGCAACCACCATGGCGTGCAACCATACGGGAATGCCGACGACGGCGCGCACGACCTTGCGTGGAGAAAGAGTTTTGCCGACGAGGACGGTTTGCGAACTGCGACGGCGGTTGAGAATTCCCTCATGCTCCAGCGTTTCATAGGCGAGGGCGACGGTGCGGAGCGGGACCTTAAATTGGTCCACGATCTCTCGCATGGAATAGAACGGCCGGGCCTTGGTTTTTTGAAGCCGGCGGGCAACTTTGCGGAGGTGCTCGGTGAGGGCGAATTGCTTGCTGAGTTTCTCGTCGAAACCGGCAAAATCGTTGACCAAAAGATCGGACGCGGGGAGGTCGCGCAGGATGGGTTTGCGAGCCATGAAAGCGAGGGGATTGGAGTTGGAAAGCGCTCGCGAAATGGGAGATGACGCAAGCAGGGGTGGCTTGAAAAAAGCGTTAGTTTCGCCGATGTCGATCACTTCATACACTATTGGGACGGAAAGTGTATCACGTTACGTTTAGGTGGCATAGGTTGACGTGCTGATGCACGTAATTGGCGATCAATGCAGCTCCTGCTGCATTTGGATGAACCGTATCAGGGAAGCATTCCGGGTGGCCAGAGAGCGCGCTATAAAGATCTATGGTATGCACGCCTGTGTCGGTCGCGACCGAGCGGACAAGAGGGGCAACTTCCTCTCGAATCGTGGTGTCATCGATACCCCAATTTCCGGGATAGGCGGGAACGGGGAGGCAGGCGAAGACGGTGACCGTCGGATTGGCGGCGCGGAACGCGGCGATGAGCGTGCGATAGTCGTCGGCGTAGTCGGCTTTGTGTCGCCAGTTGTCGGGTGCATCAGCGGCACCGGGCCGGGGGCGTTTGCTGTCGTTGGTGCCGAGTTTGATAACGACGGTGTCTGGATTAAAAGCGAGGGCAGCGCTGTAGGCCTCGGTGCGGATATACGGATGATCGCCGCGGCGGAGAAGTGTGGTGCCGCTCACGCCAAAGTTGCGCACTTGCCAGGAGGGGCCGAGAAGGCGCGCGAGCACAGCGGGATAACTGTAGTCGCCACTTTCATCACGCAGGCCGTGCCCGAATGTGATGCTGTCTCCTACGCAGGCGAGCCGACGCAGACCGGCGGGCGGACCCAGTCGGGTCGGAGGGCGATGTTGAGTTGAATAGAGGGCGTGCATGGTGGCGGGGTAAAAAGAGAGCGGGCGCGGGGATCAGCGTTTGCGGGCGGCGATGACGGCGTCGGTGGCTTCGCGGGCGATCTCGACGACACGCAGGCCATCTTCGGCGGTGGTAAGCAATTCGGACGAACCGGTGGCGAGGGCGTGGGACCATTCTGCGTAAAGGCCCTCGAAGTTTTTTTCCGGCGCGAATTCGTAGGTCTGAAGTCCTGCGGCCGTTTCTGCGGTGAAGCTCCGCGCTTCTCGGTTGTAACGGATCACCCCTTCGGTGCCGATGAGTTCGTAGGTGAACTCGGAGCGCCGGTTGAGCGAAGTGTGGTGATAGGAGTAACTGATTTCGATGACCGTGTGTGCGCCGCTGGCGTGATCCAGGTGGAGCCACATGTGATCGGGTGCATCGTAGTCATCCACCCAGGCGCCCTGCGCGGAAAACGAGCGGACGGGGGAATCCAACCAAAAACCGGCGAGGTCGATTTGATGGGTTCCGCAATCGATCATCGGACCTCCTTCGAGCATGCGGTCCTCGCGGCGTTTTTGAATGATGCGACGGCCCTCGGCATCGGTGGTGAATTTGCCGTGCAGCGCCCAATTGTAGATGAGTCGAAGCGAACGAACGTCACCAATGACCCGGTCGCGGACAAGTTCGCGGATCTTAAGTGAGCAGGGGCTGAAGCGGTAGCAAAAAGCTGAATACAGGGGGACGCCGGCGGCGCGCATCGTGCCGATCATATCGGCGCCTTCGACGCTGTTCATCGCAAGCGGTTTTTCGCAGAGAACGGAGATACGGTGGGCGGCTGCTTTGAGGACGTTGTCGCGATGGCACGGAGCGGGGGAGGTAATGCTCACACCTGTAATTCCGGAACGGAAAAAAGCCTCGGCGTCGGTGAAGCCGTGCGCCACGCCGAACTGCTCCTGTGTGCGTCGAAGGTTATCCTGATTGGGATCGAATACCGCGTGAAGCTGTAAACCTGGCGTCGCGAGGATTGCCGGAAGGTGGCCGTAGTGGGCGACCATTCCGCAGCCCATCAAACCGATGCGTGTAGGGGTATTGCTCAAAGAGAAGGGTGGTCGCTGAGAAAGCCCAAACAATGCTTCGGCTAAACCCGGGTAAAGTTATTCACTTTTGATACTCAACCGCGGGGCTAGGTGATTGAGGTCGTGCAAAGTTTCTAGCGTATGCGATGTGTGCCGCGTGCGGCGGAGGTATTTACTAATGCAAATTCTGCGCCTTGCCATCGGTGTAGTTGCCGGCTGGTTACATCCCGAACCCTTCACCCCTGATCGAGTTCATCCTGACTCGACGTGCACTTTTTATGATAAAGACCCCCGCTTCATACTTACGGACTGGCTTGGCTTGCTGCCTCGCGGCCACCTCAACCTTGGCCTACGCCGGGCTGCCGTCCCCTATGCTGGGTCGTCAGAGCAACAACACCGGTATTCGCGCGGTTCCGGCCACCGGGACGGTGAAGATAGACGGCGACTTGTCGGACTGGGATTTTTCCGGACGCATCTGGAGCTTTGCCGACATTGCGATCCGCGACCGTTACTCCGCGCAAACCGCCGCGATGTGGGACAAAGATTATCTCTACCTCGCGGTGAAATTCACCGATCCGAATCCGCTGCAAAACACCATCAACCCGGTGTTTGATCCCGAGTCGGGCTGGAAGGGCGATTCGTTGCAGCTTCGTTTCATGACCGACTGGCCCCAGTGGCTCACCATGTGGCATTTCGCCGCGGAGAAGCGCTCCATGCTGCACCAGGCCGTGTGGAAGGACGCCACCGACGCGCGCAAAAAGCAGGACATCACCCTCCGCGCCGGCGAGCCGGGTGCCACCGAACTGGGCGACGGCGTGGCGATGAGTTTTAAAGTCGATGCCGACGGCCGCGGCTATGTGCAGGAGGTGCGTCTGCC
>JBEVND010000403.1:0-4742 GCA_040508285.1 Rariglobus sp.
ATCGAACACGAAGGCGACACCGTGATCGTCCGCCGCGGCCAAAAGCTCGTCATCGAAACGCCGTTCACGACCAACCTGCTTCCGAAAATCGAGGCCGCGCCGTGGCCGTATTTCTCGGTCGATCTGCTGCCGCTCATGATCGCGCTGAGCGTCCGTTGCGAAGGCACGATTCACTTCTGGAACAAGGTTTACGAAAACGGTTTTTCGTGGATCCCCGAACTCGCCAAATTCGGCGCGCACGCGCTCGTGAGCGACCCGCATCGTCTCGTTGTTTTCGGCAACCGCCCGCTCCGTCCCGCCGTCGTGGATTCGCCCTACATCATCCGCGCCGCTGTCGCGCTCTACATGGTCGCCGCCGCCATTCCCGGCCAGTCTGTCGTCCGCCACGCCGAGATCATCAAACGCGCTCATCCGCGCTTCGTCGAAAATCTCCGCACCCTCGGCGCCGAAGTGGAGTGGAAGTAAATCCACAGAAAGTAGCCCACGAAACCCACGAACTGACACGAGATCCAAACCGCCGACTTTTGTATCAGTTTGTGTGTTTCGTGGGCAAAAATCTCCGTCTGCCTTAATTAAAAAATGCCCTCTCCGTCCGACAACAAAGGCCTCGGCTTTATCACCTCGACGCTCGCCGCGCCGGTCTCCTCCGCCGAAGCCGCGTTGCGGCCGCTGTCGTTCGCCGATTTCACCGGCCCGCCCAAAACGGTCGAGCGCCTGCAAGTCATGGTCGGTGCCGCCAAGCGTCGTGGCGATCCGCTCAATCACATTCTCCTCTCCGGCCCGCCTGGTCTCGGCAAAACCACGCTGTCGTTTATCCTCGGTCACGAGATGGGTCGCAACGTGCGCGTGACCTCGGGTCCCGTCGTCGAGAAAGCCTCCGACCTCGCCGGGCTCCTCACGAGCCTCGAAGAAGGCGATCTCCTGTTCATCGACGAAATCCACCGCATTTCCAAAACCGTCGAAGAGTATCTCTACTCGGCGATGGAGGATTTCCGCCTCGATATCATGATCGATCAAGGCCCCAACGCCCGCAGCGTGCGTCTCTCGATCCCGCGTTTCACGCTCATCGGCGCCACCACTCGCGCCGGCCTGCTCACCGCCCCGCTGCGTTCGCGCTTCACGCTCCAGACGCGCCTCGATTACTACGACATTCCCACGCTCATCGGCATCGTCACGCGCAGCTGCGGACTACTCAGCGTTGATATCGATGCCGGTGGCGCGAAAGAGATCGCCACCCGCTCCCGCGGCACACCGCGCGTTGCCAACAACCTTATCAATTTCTGCCGCGACTACGCGCAGGAACGCGCCAAGGGCAAAATCACCCAAGCCACCGCCTCCGCCGCGCTCGAGCTCCTTGAGATCGACGCCGCCGGCCTGGACGAGATGGACAAACGCGTCCTCCGCGTAATGGCCGAGAACTACAAGGGCGGTCCCGTCGGCCTTGGCACGATCGCCGTCGCTGTCGGCGAAGAGACCGAGACCCTCGAAGAAGTTCACGAGCCGTTTCTCATTCAGGAAGGCTACCTGCAACGCACGCCCCAAGGCCGCATGCTTACGGCCAAGGGTTATCACGCCATCGGACTCAAATCCGCCCTCGGCGGCGAACAAGCGTCGCTGCTTTAACAACTCGCCCGGCACTGAACTTTCCCGGCTGCGCATCGCGGTTTTACGCAGCGTGGCCATCGGGATTTTCCCCGAACTCCTTGGCATCCCGTTATCCCGCGTTGCATCCGGAGCGCGTTCTCTCTCGCTTCTTTCGCCATGTCAGCTTTGGACGATGATCAACGCAGGCAAATCGAGGCCCAGCTTCGCGATGCCACCACCCGCCTCGAGACCATTCTGGGAACCGCGGAAATTGCCACGTGGACTTGGGACTTAGTGAAGGACCGTGTTTTTGCCGACAAAAACCTCGATCGCTTCTTTTCGGTTTCAGCCGGCCCGGAAGGCATTCCGGTCAAAGAATTTTTCAAATCGATCCATCCCGATGATCTCCCGGCCATGCTTGAGATTCTCGAACGGTCGATGGCCAGTAAGCACGTGCGCTTCGAGTCCGACTATCGCGTAGTCCAGCCCGACGGCACGGCGCGGTGGTTGAATGCCCGTGGTGGCTTCCAGCGCGATCAAAACGGCCGCCCCGTTTTTATGTCCGGCGTGCTCATCGACATCACCGATCGCAAGAAGGCCGAAGCCGAGCGCGATGCCTTGCTCGAAAGCGAACGCGCCGCCCGCCGGCAGGCCGATGAGCTGAACGCACGGCTTAACTTTTCCCTGTCGTCGCTCGAACTCGGAGACTGGATGTGGGACGTCGCGACCGACCTTATCTCGATCTCGCCCCGCACCGCCGAAATCTACGGTGTGCCGGCTGACACCGGCATGACCCGCGAAGCCATGCGCTCCGTGCTTCACGAAGACGATCGTGACCTCGCCCGCACTGCCGCCAGACAAGCGGTCGCCAACCACACCGACTACGCGATCGAATACCGCGTGAATCACTCCACGCGCGGTCTGCGTTGGGTTGCCGCCCGCGGTCGCCCGGTGTTCGACGCTCATGGCGTTATCACCGGCATGATGGGCGTCGTGCAGGACATCACCGAGCAACGCGCCCAAGAGCAGTCGGTCAACGATCTCTCGAGTAAACTGCGCGCGCAGACTGAACACTTCGAGACGACCCTCTCCAATCTCAACGACTTCGTTTACTCGTTCGATCGCGAAGGCCGCGTGACCTACGCGAACCGTTCGTTGCTCGCCCTCTGGCAGCAAACGCCCACGTCCGTCATCGGCAAAAGCTTTCACGAGCTCGGTTACCCCGACGATCTCGCCACCCGCCATCTCTCCGAAATCGCGCAGGTCATCGCCACTCGCAAACCTTACATCGGCGAAACCCCCTATCTCAGGCCCGACGGCTCGTGGGTGTTTTTCCAATACATCTTCAGCCCTGTCTTTGACGAAAAAGGCGAAGTCATCGCCATCGCCGGCACCACGCGCGACACGACGCAACGCAAAGAAACCGAGATCGCCCTCGCGGCCGCCCGCGAAGAGTTGCAGAACCACGCACGCACGCTGGAAGCCACCGTCGCCGAGCGCACCGCCCGCCTGCAGGAAACCATCGGCGAGCTCGAAGCGTTTTCCTACAGCGTCTCCCACGACATGCGCGCGCCACTTCGCGCCATGCAGGGTTACGCCGATGCCCTCATCCAGGACTACGCGCCCCAGCTCGACGAAGACGCCCAGCGCCACCTCACGCGCATTCGCAAAAACTCCGAGCGACTCGAGCTCCTCGTTCGCGACATTCTTACTTACAGCCGCGTGGCCAAAGAGGACATCAAGCTCACCGCCATTCCGCTTCAGGCATTCCTCGAAAATCTGCTTCCGCAACTGCCCAACCTCCAGCCTCCGCTCGCCCACGTCCATTACCCGCTGCCGCTTCCCACGCTGCTCGCGCACGAGGCTTATCTCTCGCAGATCTTCTCCAATCTACTGGGCAACGCCATCAAGTTTGTCGCGCCCGGGACCATCCCCGTGATCGACATCTCGATCGAAGACGAAGGCGACTTCGTGAAGATCCGCATCAAGGACAACGGCCTCGGCATCGCGCCGGAACATTTCAGCCGCATCTTCAATATTTTCGGCCGCGTTTATCCCGACAAAAAATTTGAAGGCACCGGCATCGGTCTCTCGATTGTCAAAAAAGCCGTGCAACGCATGGGCGGCGTGGTCGGCGTGGAGTCCAAGCTTGGCGAGGGCAGCTGCTTTTGGTTTACTGTCAGGAAGTCATGAGCAGCCACACCATCCTGCTGGTAGAAGATAACGAAGATGACGTCTTCTTGATGAAGCGTGCCCTCCGCGCGGCTGGCATCGAGAATCCGTTGCAAATCGCCGAGGACGGACAGGTCGCGATCGATTACCTTGCAGGCACAGGTGAACACGCCGATCGCTTGCGCTCCCCGCTGCCGATGATCGTTTTTCTCGACCTCAAACTGCCCTACAAATCCGGCCACGAGGTTCTGGAGTGGATCCGCCAGCAGCCACATCTCGAGACGTTGATCGTGATCGTTCTGACGTCGTCCAATGAAACCGTGGACCTCGATCTCGCCTATAAACTGGGTGCCAATTCGTTCGTCGTGAAGCCGCCTACCGCGACGCTGCTTCAGAAAATGACCGAGTCGTTCAAACTCTGGTGGCTCAATCACAATCGCGCCAACCCGATCGAGCCCAGCATCAAGGCCGCCGACTAACTCAGCGGTCGGAGCGCACGTCCGTGGGCCGAAAAATTTTCCCGCTGGCTGAACCGAACGACACCGATTCCATGAAATTCCCCAAACTCGCGGCCCTCGCCAGCGTCGCGTTCGTCGTTTCGTTTTTCCTCCCGGCCTTCGCTGGTGCTAAAGGTTACCAGTGTTTCGAGTTTTGCTGGAAACTGCTCCTCGGCCACCAAAGCCAGACCGTCGATCCGTTCGGCCGGATTTACTACTCCGCTTTCGTGGTCAGCAATCTGGCCTTCGTTGTCCTCGTCGGGCTCGCGATCGTTAAAGCCGGTTACACCAAAACGCGCTTCGTCGCCTCCGCGGTGATTTTCTTCCACGTTCTCTCCTGGCTTTTCCTTAACCTCGCCAAGGAAACCGTGGAAACGCTTCAGCTCCAGCCAGGCTATTACCTCTGGCTCGCGGCCTACGCGCTCCTCGTCGCCGCGCACTTCGTGCCGATCCCGCCAAATCCTGCGCTGGTCGAGCCGCTTGAAACCG
>JBEVND010000420.1:0-9868 GCA_040508285.1 Rariglobus sp.
CGGGACAGGCGGGAACGTCGCGTTTGCCAATGAATCGACCGACGCGGCGTGGAACGTAACGAGTGGCGTATATAGAAACGCGCTGACCGGGTCCGGCAGCGACACGCGCTCGGTGGCGAGTGTGCAGGTATCAAACGCGCTTAATACATCCTTCACTCTTTCCACCCAGTTTACGATTACGACGGCTCCGGCAACCAATACATCGACGTATGGATTTGGCCTGTTTGGTAGTAACGCGACGTTTGCCAGTTCCTACTATCTTGCCGATGTGAACTTCGGGACCTCGGCCAACGATGCGATGATTCGTATCGTTAAACTAAGCGGAACAACTACCACGCTCAATTCAGGGGTCGGGGCCGCGTATGCAATCGCCTTAAATACGACTTACACGCTCAAGATGGACATCGTTTCCGCGCAAAGCGGATTAACGATGACCATGAGCCTTTTCGAGGGCGCCACCCAAAAGGGCACGAGTATCGTCGCCACGGATACAACCCCGCTGACCGGTGATTATTTCGGAATTCGAAATCGCTACACCGGTAACGTGGCGCATTCGGTTTCCTACGATAACTTCAACATCACGCCGATTCCGGAGCCGTCCACCCTGGCGATGCTCGCGGGTGGATTGGTGATGGGCGTGGTGATGGTTTCGCGTCGGGCGCGTCGTTCTTAACGCTTATTAGGATGCCGTCGCGGGTGTGTCCGCGGACGGGGTTCCGGCGCGGGCGGCGATGCGGCGTTCGGCTTCGAGGATGATTTCCTCGCAGCCGATGAACTTGTGGTCGTCGAGGCAGAGGCGGCGGCGTTTGCCGTTCACCTCGTAGATGGCGTAGGCGATGCCTTTGTTGGTCCACTTGTGGCGGTCCATCTCGACGATGGTGTCGAAGTGCACCTTCTCGCCATTGGCGCCGGTGATGATGTCGCCATCCGCACGCACGCTCTTGCGGTGTTGCAACACAACCCAGCCGAGGAAACTGAGCCCGAAGGCCATGAGCACGCCGGCGATGATCCGCTGACCGGAGAGGTCGCCGTCCGAGCGGTGCTTGGGGAGTTTCTCGGGAAGCTTGTTGGCGGCGGCGTAGGCGGTCCACGCGCGGACGACCTCGGGGTTTTTATCGGTAGGCTTTTCGTCCGGTGCGACGATGTCGGCGGTGAGCGTGACGAGTTGCTGGTAGCGGCGCTCCTCGGCAGGCCAGGCGATAAAGCCGTCGTAGCAGAACCAAAGTCCGGAACCATTGAGCATGAGGATCATCATCGTCATGCGACGACGCCATTCCTTGGAGATGCGGGCGTGAACGTTCATTGGGGGAAGGAGAGGGGGATTGCGGGAAAAGGCAACGGAGCGAAGCGGTGGTTTTGTCGCACGGGGCGAGGCGTGGCAATCCAGTGATTTAGTGGCGTCGCTGACGTTCCTTGCCGGCGCGAGTGCGGGGAGATTCCCATGCGGTGATGGTTTGGTTGAGGTAGGCGAGCTGGCGTTGGAGCGCGATGAGGTCGGCGCGCAGTTCGGTTTCCAGGCGACGGTGCAAATGAGGACGTTTTTTCTCGGACAACGTGAAACGCCAGGCGGGCGATTGACGGTAGGCCCGGAGTTTGCGTTCGGCGTCGCGGCGGGCGGCGTGAAGCTCGATCAGTGCCCGACGCAAACGACTCAGCGACGAATCGGGGCTGAGCGTGTTGTTGGCAGCCTCCCAATCGATTTCGAGGCGGGACAACCAGTCGGTGTCGCGCGCATCCCACGCTTGCTGGACCTCGTGCCAAAGCCGTTCGCGACCGGGCGTCCATTCACCACCACGGTCGGGATGCAGCTGTTGCACGAGTCGCCGGTAAAGATCGCGGGCCTCGGTCGACGCAGGCGGGGCGCGGTGAAGCGAGCGTGCGGAGGCGGTAGAGGACGCGTCGTTGTCGGGGCGATCGTCGTGGTCGGTCGTCTCGTCACGGGACCAGTCGTCGTCGTCCTCGATCGGTCGGTGGCGGGTCGAGGCATCGGGGTCGGGTGGTGCTTCGTCATCCGGGCCCGACGTGTCGGGGTCGGCTTGGGCCTCCTGGTGTTCGCGCCAGAGTTTTTTGAGCGAGCGGCCGGTGACGGCGGCCATGTATTGAACGACCTCGATATCGTAGGCTTTGGCGGCGACTTGTTGATGCAGTTCGCGCAACGAGGTGACCAGTTGCGGGAACGTGGTGTATAACCAGCGCTCGTAGGCCACTGTATCCGTTTCCTCGTGACGGCGGAGGTCGCGCGAGGCTTTTTCGGCGAGTTTGCGGGCGGCGTGGATCTGCGACCACGCGGCGTGTTGAAGCGGCCGGCTATCGATCAAAACCAGCGCGCGGCTGTGCGACTGACTCGCTCGGGACGCGTCCTGTTGTTCATCAGAACGTCTCGAAGCGGAGCGGGAAGGCCAGGGCATGGGCGGGCAATGAAGCGCCTGCCTGCCGGTATTGCAAAGGACGAAAGCCGTTTACCGCGAAACCGTGCGCCGGTGCGGGTCGCCGGCGGGCGAATGACCGCCGGTCCACCTTATGCGGCGGGCTCTTGGGCCAGCGTGAAATAGAAGGTCGCGCCCTCGTTGGGACGGCCTTCGGCCCAGATGCGACCGCCGTGTTTGTGGATGATGCGTTGCACGGTCGCCAGGCCCACGCCTGAGCCGGGGAAGTCCTTGGGCGAGTGCAGGCGTTGGAACGGCGTGAACAACTTATCCATGTAGTGCGGATCGAAGCCGGCGCCGTTGTCGCGCACGTAGAAAATCGCGGGTGAGCGTGGATTGGTGGAGAGCGCGCCGAGCTCCACCCGGGTTCCGCTGGTGCGGCGGCTGGTGTATTTCCAGGCGTTGGCGAGGAGGTTTTCCAGCACGGCGCGGATGAGCGTAGGGTCGGCCGAGGCGGCGAGTGACACGGGGTGAACAAACTCGATGGCGCGGTCGGGCTGGGCAACGCGCAGGCCGGCCACGACGTCCTTGGAGAGAGTGACGAGATCGATCGGCACCCGCCTGAGCTCGGCGCGCGAGACTTGGGCGAGACGAAGGAAATCTTCGATGAGATTGCCCATGCGCTGGGTTTGCTGGCGGATGCGGGCGATGTATTCGCGGCGCTCGTCTTCGCTGGGCGGGGAAACCGGATCGTCGAGCAACTCGGCGAAGGCGCCGATGCTGTTAAGCGGGGAGCGCAGGTCGTGCGAGACGGAGAACGAGAAGGTCTCGAGCTCGCGGTTGGCGACTTCGAGCTGAGCGGTGCGGTCGTGCACGCGGTGTTCGAGCTCGGCGTAGATGCGCACGTTTTCCATCGCGACAGCGGCGGTGTTGGCGAGGGCTTGCAGCAGCTCGACCTCGCGCGGGGTGGCGTGGTGCGGGGTGGCCCAATAATTGCCGATGGCACCGATCGGCGCGGTGGAGCGGATCGGCACCATGAGCAGGCTCTTCACAAACGTGGGACGATAGGCATCGGCGGGGATGCGCGGGTCTTTGTAGATATCGTCGATGATGACCGGAGTGCGGTTCAACATGACCCAGCCGCTAATGCAGGCCTTGAGCGGGAAGCGGCTGCCTTTCCAGAGCGGGGAAATCGTGTCCTCGTCCACGTAGTGGCATTGCTCGCCGTCGCGGAGGACGAAGGTCGCGCCATCGGCACCGGTCAGCTCACGGGCGGCGTGGCGGACGATGGTGCGAATGGTCTCCACATCGCGGGCCAGCGACAGGTCTTGCACGGCCTTGATCAATCGGTCGGACGCAGCCTGTTGAACGGGAAAGCGGGCGACCTCCTGGCGTTTTTGCTGAAGATCGATGGCCTGGCGCACGGCGGCGGAAATCTGGGCGGATTGGGATTTTAACAGGCAGCAGGTCACGCCGTGCGCGATCAGGGAGGAAACGGTTTTGTCGTCCCAAGCGCCTGAGATACAAATAAAAGGAATCTCAGGGTTTACGGCGCGGGCGGCTTGCAACGCGCCGATGCTGCCGAAGCCGGGAATGCAGTTGTCCGAGAGGACCAGATCGTAGTTATCCCGTTCGAGGGCGGCGCTGTAGTCGAGGCTGTTGGCGGCTACGGTGACCTCGATTTCCAATCCGGCCCGTTCGAGCGAACGACGAATCAACAGTGCGTCGGATTCGTCATCTTCGAGATGCAAGATACGGCTGGCGGGCATGGGATACAGTTACGTGAAAAGGGCTTACTCGTTAAACCGATCTAACGACACAGGTTAGGCTAACTTCTGGAACCGCTGTAATAAAATCTTAGAATTGTGGGGTATTTCACCTAGTAAAACGGTAGCCACTAGTAGCGAACGCGCCTAGCGCCTTATGCGGGGTTGGCGGCGATTTTTTCGCGCAGGTGCGTGGTGCGCGTGCGGGCCTCGTTGTTGCGCACCGCCATCGCATACGCGGCGGGTTCGCCGACGATGAAGACCTTCTTCTTGCCGCGCGTAATCGCGGTGTAGAGCAGGTTTCGCTGCAACATCATGAAGTGCGCCTTCAGTATCGGAACAATCACTACAGGATACTCGCTGCCCTGGGACTTGTGGATGCTGATGGCGTAGGCGGGGGCGAGCTCGCTGAATTCGCCGCGGTCAAACGTGTGCGTCTCGTGATCGAACTTCGCGGTCAACGTGCCGGCTTCGACGTCGACGGACGCGATGACGCCGATGTCGCCGTTGAAGAGGTTTTTGTCATAGTTGTTGCGCAACTGGATCACCTTGTCGCCGGCGCGATATTCGCCGTGCGGACCGCGCAGGCCTTTGGAATGCGGATTGAGCGCGGCCTGCAACTGGAGGTTGAGATTGCTGACCCCGGCGGTGCCTTTGTGCATCGGCGCGAGGATCTGCACGTCGTTGATCGGATTGAACCAGTGGTAATGCGCGGGGATAAACTCGGTGCAGAGCTGGATGGTCTTGCGCACGCAGTCCTCGGCGGAATCGGCGACGATGAACGTGAGATCGCTCCACGCCTGCGCGGCGGCGACCTCGTTGACGGCGGGCGGAAGCGAAGGTTCGCCGGCGTTGATGGCGTGCGCGGTGGTGACGATCTGGCTCTGGCCTTTCTGGCGATAGATGACGTTGAGCCGCGTGACGGGGACCTGTTGCGTGGCGATCAGATCCTTGAGGACGTTGCCCGCACCGACGGACGGGAGCTGGTCGATGTCGCCGACGAGCAGCAGATGGGCGCGCGAGGGAACGGCCTGCAGCAGCGCGGCGGCGAGACGCGTATCGAGCATTGAGGCCTCGTCGAGCACGAGGAAATCGGTCGCGAGCGGCTGGTGTTCGTTGGCGACGAAGCCGCCTTTGGACGGATCGTATTTGAGCAGGCGATGAATGGTGGACGCGAAACCGCCGGTGGTTTCGGCGAGGCGTTGTGCGGCGCGGCCGGTCGGGGCGGCTAGGTGAACACGGACTTTCTTGGCCTTAAGGATATCGACGAGTGCGCGGAGGATGGTCGTCTTGCCGGTGCCGGGGCCACCGGTCAGAATCGAGATTTTGGATACAAGCGCGTTCTTGAGGCCGGCGCGTTGTTGCTCGGCGAATTCGAAGCCTGCTTTTTGCTGTGCCCATTCGACGGCGGCGTCGGCCTTGATGGGCGGGAGTCCGCTGCCGACTTTGCCGAGGCGGGCGAGGGTGGCGGCAATTTTTTGCTCGGCGCGATCGTTGGCGGGAAGTTGCAGGAGGCCGGAGCCGGGCAACGGATTCTCGACACCGGCGGGCCAGTGGCGAATGAGCTGTTTGGACTCAACGAGAGCGTTGATGCGCGCCTCAAGAAACCGCGCCTCCGTTTCCAGAAGCGGGGCGGCGTAGTCGATGAGGTCGGTTTCGCGGACGGCGGTGTGGCCTTCCTCTTGCAGTGTTTCGAGGGAGAAGAGCAGGCCGGCGTCGAGGCGCGGCGGAGCGTCGTTGGCGTAACCGAGATTGATGGCGATGCGGTCGGCCGTTTTGAAACCGATGCCGTCGATCTCGCGGGCCACCTTGTAAGGCTCCTCGATCAGGATGCGTTTGGCCTCGCCGCCGTATTTGTTGATCAACTTCACGCACTGGCCGGTGGTGACGCCGTAAGTCTGGAGAAAAATGTAGAGTTCCCGGAAGGCACGCTGGTCGTCCCACGCTTTCTTGATGGCGGACGCGCGTTTTTTGCCGATGCCGGGCACGTCGTGGAGCTTGCCGGATTCCTCGCTCAACACGCGGAAGGTCGAGGTGCCGAAGGCGTCCACGATCTTGTTGGCGTAAACTTTGCCGATGCCCTCGACGAGGCCGCTGCCGAGGTATTTGCGAATGCCATACACGCTCGACGGCAGCTCGGAACGAAAGGAGTCGATCTTGAACTGGTCGCCGTGTTGCGAGTGTTTGGTCCACGAGCCGCGCAAGTGGAGCGTCTCGCCGCATTGCACGCCGGGAAGCGGGCCGGTGATGGTGACCTTGGCGGTTTTGTCCTCGGTGGTGTCGGGGCGAAACTCCGCGATGGTGTAATGATTCTCCTCGTTGAAGAAAATAATGCGTTCGAGAACGCCGGTCAGGGTGTCGGAATTGGCGGGAGAAACGGCCACGTGGGGCGAAGATCAACACGGCTTCGCGGGAAAAATCAAACGCGACGCGCAGGCAAGTCGCGGGACTACGTAACCCGGCGAGGGGTGCGCGGGATTGCCAGCGGAGCCGGTTTGCTTTGGACTGTGGCGTATGCAAATCGCGTCCAACGCCCTTCTGCCGATGATCCAGCTGGCGATCACGCCGGTGATTCTCATCACCGGTCTGGGCTCTCTCATGCTCTCGATGACGAACCGGTTGGGGCGCATCGTGGACCGCACCCGTATCCAGGCGGGACAAGTGCAGGCAGCCCAGGCCGAGGGCCGCGCGCACGTCGAGGCGCAGCTGCGCATTCTCTACCGTCGCGCCGAGCTGGTGCGGCGCTCCGTGTTGTTCAACACACTCAGTATGTTCACCTCGGGTTTGCTGGTGATCGTGATTTTTGTGAGCGCGCTCGCCGGGCTGGACGGCGGGATTCTCATTCTGGCGCTTTTTATGGGCGCGATTGGTTTTCTGCTCACGGCGCTGGGATTTTTCCTGAGCGACGTGAACCTCGCACTCAAAGCGCTGGGGCTCGAGGTGGACCGCGCGCTGCGGCCGCCGGCTCCGCTCAAGTAACCAAAAACTCCGCCGCGCCGAGCGCGGTTAGGTTGGCGTAAACTTCCTCCGCGCCCGCCGCGCGCAGTTCGGTTTCGGTGTGTGTGCCCGTGGTCACCGCGAAGCACGGGAAGCCGGCGTTGTGTGCGGCCTGCACGTCCCACGGCGAATCGCCGACCAGGCACGTCGTGGCGGCGTCGGCGCCGAGCGCGGCGAGGGCGTGCGCGGTGAACTCGGGCGCGGGCTTGAGCCAGGGCGTGTCCTTGGCGCCGAAGATCTCGCGCACATACGGGGTGAATCCAAGGTGGGCGCAGACCTCGCGGGCCGAGGAGCCGAGTTTGTTGGTAAACACCGCGCAGGTCACGCCGCGCGCGGAGAGTTTTTCGAGAAGTTCGAGCGCGCCCGGCATCGGGTCGGCGCCGGAAAGCAGGTTGGCATCCCAGAACGGACGGTAAATCGAGAGGGCTTCGGCGATGCGTTCCTGCGGGATGAACTTGAGCATGGCGTTCTCCAAGCCGCCGCCGATGGCACGTTTAACTTGTTCGTAGGTAGGCGCGGGCAGGCCGAGTTGCGGCAACGTGTGCACGTAGCAGCGGTGGATCGCGGGAAGATGATCCATCAAGGTTCCATCGAGGTCGAACAGCACGGTGCGAAAACGCATCCAGGCAACTTACAGGCGGCGCCCCGATGCGAACGATAAAAATTTGAATTCCTTCGCGCGGGCGGGACGCTCAGCCTGTTTGCAAATGTCCGCACCCATCATCGTCGCTCCCGAGACCCGCGTGCAGTTGCGCGAGGACGGCGAATGGTTGTTGGTGGAGCTCAAGGGCGCGTGGCGCATCACGGAGACGCGCCCGTCCTGGCCGGTGTTGCTCGAAGGCCGTGATCCGGTGCGCGTGAAACTCATCTGGGGTAAACTCGAATGCTGGGACAGCGCGCTGCTGCTCTTCGTGTTCGAGCTTCGTCAGTGGTGTCGCACCAAGAACGTTTACTGCGACCTGACTGACCTGCCCGAGGCGTTGCAAAAACTGCTGAGTCAACTCGTCGTCGTGAACGAGACGCGCATGGCGTTTGATCGTTCGCGTAACTTTCTCACCACGGTCGGCCTCGCCGCTCAGGACGTGTGGGCCAAGACGAAGGAGATCGCGACGTTTGTGGGCGAATGCGTGATCAGCGCCGTCGGTCTTGCAAAAAATCCCCGTAAGTTCCGCTGGCGGGACTGTCTCGAGGAGATGCAGCGCTGCGGTGCGATGGCGCTCCCGATCGTCGGCCTCATCAGCCTGCTCATCGGCATCACGATGGCGTTTCAGTTTTCGATCCTCATGCGCCAGTTCGGCGCTGACATTTACGTGGCCGACGCGGTCGGTCTCGTGATGGTGCGCGAGATGGGTGCGATGATGACTGCGATCATTCTGGCCGGCCGCACCGGCGCGGCGTTTGCGGCCACGCTGGGTAACATGAAGGCGGGCGAAGAGATCGATGCGTTGACGACGCTCGGTATCCGTCCGGTGGATTTTCTGGTGATGCCGCGCATCGTCGCTCTTGCGGTGATGATGCCGTTGCTCGCGCTCTACGCCAACGGCCTCGGCATCCTCGGCGGCATGGCGGTTTCGCTCGGCCTGCTCGATATCCCGCCGACCGCTTACTGGGTGGAGACGCAGACCGCGATCGACCTGTCGGACATTCTCACGGGTCTGATCAAAGCCTCGGTCTTCGGCGTGTTGGTCGGCCTCGCGGGTTGCCATCGCGGTTTGCGCGCCGAGCGCAGCGCCGCCGGCGTGGGCAACGCCACGACCTCCGCCGTCGTGATGGGCCTCCTGTTGATCATTGTCGCCGATGCGCTGTTTGCGGTGGCGTTTAACATTCTCGGTTGGTGAACGACGCGCGCCCATGAACACCACTCAACCCGATGCTCCCGCGCTTGACGTCTCCGGTCTGGAAGCCGGCTACGACCACAAGGTGTTGCTCAAAGACGTCTCGTTTCAGGTGAAGCGCGGGGAGATTTTCTTCATCATTGGCGGGTCCGGCTGCGGCAAGAGCACGCTGCTCCGTCACCTCGTCGGCTTGCGCCCACCGACGGCCGGCACGGTGACGTTTTTCGGCGAAAATTTTAACACCGTGACCGCCGACCGGCAGCGCGAGTTGTTACAGAACATCGGGGTGCTTTACCAGGGCGGCGCGCTGTGGAGTTCGCTCAACCTCCTTGAAAACGTGATGCTGCCGCTCGAGGAATACACGCCGCTCGGGCCTGCCGAACGCGCGGAACTGGCGTCCATGAAACTCGCGCAAGTCGGGCTTTCTGGATACGACGCGTATTATCCGTCCGAGATCAGCGGCGGCATGCGCAAACGCGCCGGGCTCGCCCGTGCGCTCGCGCTCGACCCCGACATCGTTTTCTTCGACGAGCCCTCCGCAGGACTCGATCCGCTGACCTCGCGCAAACTCGACGAGTTGATCGTCACGCTGCGCGATTTGCTCGGCATGACCTGCGTGGTGGTTTCCCACGAACTCGCCTCAATCTTCAGCATCGCCGACCGCGTCATCATGCTCGACAAGGAGGCGCGTGGCATCATCGCCAACGGCGATCCGCGCGTGCTCGTCAAAGAAAGCAAAGACCAGCGCGTGCGTGAATTCCTGGGCCGCGGCGAAGACGCCAAGGTCACCGCCCTCCAAAAGCAGCCTTCCCCTTAAACCCGCTCCGAGTAACCCTCTTTTCTTGTGAAGACCAAAGTCAGTCCCGCCGTCGTCGGTTTGTTTGTCCTGGGCGCGCTTGTCCTC
>JBEVND010000458.1:0-6067 GCA_040508285.1 Rariglobus sp.
CACGTTTATTTTCCCTATTAAAGCCATTTTTTTGGGTTACCTTGGAGGCAGTTACCACCCCGGCCACCCCGCTCCCCCAGGTTCCCCGCCCCATGACCACCGTTCGCACCCCATTTTTTTCCGCCCGCCGCACTGTCCGAGCCTTCACGCTCGTCGAACTCCTTTGCGTGATTGCGATTATCGGTGTGCTTGCCGCGATCATCATCCCGGTCACGGGCAAAGTTCGCGCCAATGCTCGCAACAGCCAGTGCCTTTCAAACGTCCGCCAACTCGCCATGGGCAATCTGCTTTATGCTGCGGAAAACAAGGGCCAGCTCATCGTCCATTTGGGTCAAACGCTGGGAAGTAATTACATCATGCCCCAAGCCGTCCGAAACGAAGGCAACTGGCACAAAGCGGTGGCCCGTTACATGAGTTTGGACAAGGTTTCGACCCGCTCGCGCTTTATCTGTCCGGAAGCTGATCTGAGTGGGGTTCCCACCTCGCAAATCGAAAATGGTGAAATTTCCACCTACACCGTGTCCATGTGGCTTCACGCCAGCCCTGCTTACGGACGCCTGCAAGCTATGGCCAAGCCTGTCGTTATGGTCGCCGATTCACGCATTTCGCTGAACGACGGCACCTATCCGTGGAATGTAAACGATATGGGTAATACCAGTTACGAAAATCGTGTCGCGCTGTTTCGTCATGCCGACTCGAAACGCCGTAATGTGGCGCTGACCGACGGTTCAGCTCATTCATTAAGTCCCATTCAAGAGGGTGTTTTCAGCGACGGTGCCGGATCTTATTTGCCCAATTACTGGCTTCCACCCGGAGCCACATCGAGCAGGCCGTTTAGCGTAACGTCTCCGACTGACACGATTCCTCGGTAAGTGTCCGACGCCGACCACCGGTCTGCGCTTTTTCATAGGAACGAGAACGATCAATCTGCCTACCCCATGCCTCTCTTTTCGAAAACCCCTCCCTCCAGTCCGAATACATTTCGTGCAGTGGTTTCTTTCGCTGCCGTATCGCTCCTTACGGTGTTGTCCCTACGAGCCGCATCTGCGGACTCCCTCCTCCCCGACGGCACGTTTGAGCAGCTCAACGCCGCTGGCACGTGGCCCAAGGGATGGCCCACGAGCAAAAACGTGACGTGGGAAACCGAAGGCTCAAACCACTTCTTGCGCCTTAAGTCAGCCGAGCCGGGCAAACAGGTTTCCCTCTATCTGGACGTTCCTCTCACGCACGGTGTCCAAGCTCTTGAACTCAGTTTCCTCGGACGCGTCACCGGCCTCGAACGCGGCGAACAAAACTGGTTCGATGCCCGCATCATTCTGAATTTCAAAGACGCCGCCGGTAAACGCCTGCCCGTTCATCGACTGCCCTACTTCAGCAAAGACACCGTCGACTGGGTGCCGACGACCCTTCGTTTCAAGGTTCCCGAAACCGCCGTCAGCCTCGAGATCATGCCTACGTTATTCAAAGTCACGAACGGCGAATTCGACCTCGATAACATCACCCTCAAACCGGCCGATCCCGCGTTGGTTAAATGAGTCGCTGAACGGGCGCCCGTCCGCCGTTCTTCACACTTCCGAATCTCCAGACCGCCAATTCACGTTGGCGGTTTTTTGTATTCAGTGATTCGCTACGGTTGCGCAAAGCGTTACGGTAACCGTTATCCGCGCTCCTCAATCCAGACCGCTCCACTGATAGTTTTCTTCCCTGCGGCAGCCCTGCCCCCACACGTCATCCCGACGTAAACCCTGCGCCGTCCACCCCGTTTTCTCCCATGTATCGCACGCTGATTACCCTCGTCTCGCTCGCTTTCGCACCGCTCCTTTTTGCCCAGAGCGCTGACCCCGTTTCGCTACTGCCGAATGGCACTTTTGAAAACGTGAGTGCGGGCACGGGCCGCCCCGCCGACTGGCCAAACGCTCCGTTCGCCTCATGGCCCATTGAGGACGGCAACCGTTTCCTGCGCATCCAATCAGTCGAGCCGCTTAAGATGCACTCGCTACAAGTCGAAGTCCCGGTCCCCGCCGATGTGCGCGCCCTCGAACTCTCCTTTCGCGCCCGGGTTACCAACCTTAAAAAAGGCGAGAAGCCCTGGCACGACGCCCGTATCATCATCGATTTTCAAGACGCCGAGGGTAAACGCATCGGCAATGCCCCGCCCGCGTATTTCGCAGCCAACACCAAGGGATGGCAGAACCGCACCACGCGTTTCCTCGTGCCGAAAAACGTCAACACGCTCGTTCTGATGCCCGCGCTGTTCGAGGCGCAGAGCGGCACCTTCGACCTCGACGACATCACGCTGAAGCCCACCGACCACGTCGCACTCGAGGAACAACTCGCCCGCAATGCCCCCCCGCCGGTTCCTCCGCGCGAGCAGGCCAACGTTGCGAAATTCCCGTCCGAGATCCGCGTCGTCGGCAATCGTCTCCACGACAAAACCGGACGCGAGGTTTGGCTTCAGGGCGTCAACGTCCCGAGCATGGAATGGAATCCGCGCGGCGAGAACGTGTTTAGCTCTGTCGTCGTCGCTATCGAGCAGTGGAAGGGCAACGTCATCCGCCTTCCGCTGAAGGACAAATACTGGTTCGGCCACGACGCCGCGCAGGAGGACGGTGGCAAAGCCTATCGCGAGATGGTCGACCAAGTGATCGTCCTCGCGGCCAACCGCGGCGTTTACGTGATCCTCGACAACCACAACTACCGCGCGATCCGCGACGAACACATCACGTTCTGGAAGGACGTCGCCGCCAAGTATGGCAACCACCCTGCCGTCCTCTTCGATCTGATCAACGAACCTCATGGCATCACGTGGGAGGTCTGGCGCAACGGTGGCTTTGTCGCCGAACGCAAAGCCAAAGCCGACGAGGACAACTTCATCACCGACGAAGAAAAAATCGCCGCCAAACTCGGCTTCAAATCCCCCGGCATGCAGAAGGTCCTTGAGGAACTTCGCTCCACCGGCGCCCGCAATGTCGTCGTCGCCGGCGCACTCGACTACGCCTACGATCTCTCAGGCATTCTCAAGGGCTTCGCGCTCGAAGACAAAACCGGTAACGGCATCATGTATGCCTCGCATATCTATCCATGGAAAAGCGACTGGCAGGGCAAGATGCTCGATGTCGCCGCGCATCACCCCATCCTCATCGGAGAAATCGGTGCCGACAGCAAACCCCAGCCTTGGGAAACTCCTGCCAATTACGTGACGCCCGAATCCTGGCTCCCGGACATGCTCGGTCTTATCAAGAAACATCGCCTCAATTGGACCGGCTGGTCGTTTCACCCAAAGGCCGGCCCCGCGATGCTCTCCGACTGGCGCTACACGCCGTCTCCTTACTGGGGAGCGTGGGCCAAGCGTGCCCTCGCCGGTGAACAGTTTGAACTCGGGCGCATGCGTTGATGCGTAGCGCCTCGGACTTCACGTTCGCCTCAAATCAAAAAAACTCCCTCATCTTTTCTGCCATGAAATCCCGCCCCCTGTTTCTTCTCGCCGGACTTTTCGCCGGCCTCACCGCTTCACTTGAAGCGGCCGCCATCGCTGCCAATGATCCCCTCGTTCGCTACGTCGGACGCTTTGACCAGAGCGACACTGCCGGACCGCGCTGCACGTGGTCGGCCAGCACCGTGTCGTTTACGGTCTCTGGCGGCTCGGCCAGCGTGAAGCTCAAGGACGGCGGCAAGAACCACTGGCAGGTCGTCGTCAACGGCCAGCCGACTGCGGTGCTCGCGCTTGAAGCCGGCGAGCAGACCTACGCCGTCGCCAGCAATCTTCCCGTCGGCAAACACACGATCGAACTCGTCAAACGCACCGAAGCCAATCTCGGCGCCACGCAGATCCTCGGCCTCGAAATCGATGACAGCGCCAAACTCCTCCCCACCACCGCACGTCCTCATCGCATAGAAGTGATCGGCGACTCCATCAGCTGCGGTTACGGCAACGAAGCCGCCAACAAAGAAGAGAAATTCACGCCTGCCACCGAAAACGCCTGGCTCGCCTACGGTGCCGTTGCCGCCCGCGCGGTTAATGCCGACTATGTTTGTATCGCTTGGTCCGGCAAAAAGCTCTGGCCCGACAACAGCATCGTGTCGCTCTACGACCAAGTTGCCCCGTCTGCGTCCAAGGCCAAATGGGACTTCGCCCAGTGGACGCCCGACATCGTCGTGATCAACCTCGGCACCAATGATTTTAACGCCAAGGAAAACCCCGAAGAAGCCGGCTGGGTGGACGCCTACGTGAAGTTCATCAAGCGCATCCAGAGCAACTACCCGAAGGCCACCATCTACTGCACCGTCGGCACGATGATCAGCGAATGGCCCGGCGCCCGTAAACCCCGCAGCACCATCCTCGGCTATCTCAACAAAGTGATCGAACAGACCAACGTCGCCGGCTCCCCGCCCGTGCGCCTCGTCGACTTTGGCGTGCAGGCGCAACACCACGGCATCGGCGCCCAGTGGCACCCCAGCGTAAAGACCCACTCCATCATGGCCGACAAACTCGTGGCCGCGATCAAGCAGGACTTCGCCTGGTAAAAATCTGAAAAGCTAAGATTAACCAAATACTAGGCGCGTTTTTCTCCGGCATTCGGCCGAGGAAAACGCGCCTTTTTTGCGTCTGCACCCATGGATCCAAAAACCTCCGTTACGATAACACGACGCGGCGCTCCTCTTACTCAGTTCCGGGCATAAAGTGATTTCATAACCCCGTGATTCGTCCCCCACGATCACACTGCATTAACCCCACTTCATCGCCCCTCATGAACACTGCATTCAAAAAAATCTCGGCTCTCGCTGCGCTGTCCGCCGCATTTTTCACCACCGCTGCCGTCGCGGCGATCAACAGCTACACGGTCAACTTCAACGACAACGCTTCGACTTACACGGATAACTTTAAACGCTTCGGTGACGACACCGTAATGACGGGCTTGGCGTGGGGAGCAGGTGTAGGCACGGGAGGCACCGGTGGGCTCACCGTTAGCGAAACCGCTGCTCGCAATCTATTCTATCGTCCCACTGCCGGTAATAACGCCACATCTACGTTCGATGTGGGCGGAGCAGCGGGAGGAACTGTTTTTTCATCCACGCTCGATTTCAAGTGGGCAGACATTTCATCCACGAGCACCACGTTAATCACGGCCGGATTTACGCCGAATAACGCTTCTCAAACCGCCCTTACATCTGCGGGTGCGTTAGCTGGAAGTATCATTCGAAACGGTAACACGACGGTCACGTTGCGCATGCGTAACGGCAATGCCGATGCGACCACACTGAGCTTCGATCAATCCGCTCTAACGGCCAACAACTGGTATCGTCTCTCCTACAGCCTCACCAAGACGGAGACTTTAAACACGTTTAACTACACGGTCAGCCTGTGGTCGATCGGAGCCGATGGCACTGCGACCGCCACGCTGTTCAATGACGGAACCAAAAACATCACCACTAGCGGCACGGTAGTAAACTCGTCGATCTACGCCGATCCTGATGCGTTCTTTGCTTACGACATCCGCGGTGGAACCACTGGCATCAGCCACGTCGATAACTTCAACGTCGGCACCTCCGCCATTCCCGAGCCCGCACATGCCGCGATGGGATTTGCCGTGTTTGCCCTTGGGTTTGTCGTCTGGGGCAAACGCCGCCGCTAAACCTCGCTGTCGCGCCCGCTTTATCCAAAGCGCCTCAGCCTCCGCGCTGCGGCGCTTTTTTTTGCCACTACGTTATGAGCAATCTCCTGCTCTCTCCGCTCTCCCGCCCGGAGCTGGTTTCGATTTTTTTGAGAAACCCTCCACGCGGCTCGCTGCCCAAATTTGGCGACTCGCGATGGAGTGCCGTTTTCTCGACCGCGTTTGCGCTGCCGTTCTGCGAACAACTGATTGAACGGGCACGCGGCGAAGCAGACTCGCCCCTGCCCGTTCTCACCGACGCGCTTTATCAGGATTACTCCGTCACCGGAACGCGTCTCAATTTCGAAAAAGTCTACTTCGAGCGCAGGCGCCTTTTCGCTCGCGCGGCCATCGCGCTGCTTCACGAAGGCAGCCGCCCAAATCCTGCGGTCGTTGAATCGTTCCTTACCAAGCTC
>JBEVND010000472.1:0-3014 GCA_040508285.1 Rariglobus sp.
CGGGAAGGGCATCGGTGTCCTCGGGGTGAATCAGCGATCGCCAGGCATCATGGGAATCGGCCAGCTCGGCCGGGCCGTAGCCGAGCATTTTTTTCCACGCGGGTGACGTGGCGACGTGGCCGGTCGTCAGGTCGAGGTCGAAGAAACCCAGTGGGCCGCGGGCGGCGAGTAACGCAGGGCCTTGCTCGCTGGAATCGCCGGGGGACGGCTGGGAGGCGGTGGTTGACGCGGCTACCGCGGGCGTGGCGGAAGGCGAAGAAACAGGCTCCGCTTTTGGCGAGGTCGCTGCGTGTGCGACGACAGGTGCAGGTGTAGTCGGAATGCCGATACGTGCAAAGTAGGCGGCCTCGGGACCGTGGGCGGCTTGCAGTTCGATGCGCACATCCAGCGCGGGAACGGGCTCAAACGGTTGCGCTTGGAGCGTCAGCGGACGCCCGAGGGACGTGGCGATCAGCACTTCCCATTGTGACTCACGCCAACCGGGTTCGTTCGAGGTGACCTCGAAGGCGAAGAGACTGACCACCAACTGGCCGGTGAGTGCTTCTGGTTTGGTTTGCCAAAGACGGCCGGCGGAGTCGTTGGCTGCGCGCACGACGCCGGATTTATCCAGCACCAGAAAGGCGGTGTCGTTAAAGGAGGGAATCGGGACGGAGGAATTCACTCTGCGATTTTTACCAATGGCAGGGAGGGCGGAACCTGCTCGAAAATGGCGCGGCCAAGCATGCTCGCGAGCACTTTATTCAAGCGGGGCGAGAGTGAGCGCACGTTGACCGGCCTGAATTTCGACGGGTTTGCGGCCACCGAGCCAGGCGCGAACGCGACCAGCGAGAAAATCGATGTAGGGCTGTTGGTCGTTGAGACAGGGGACGTGCTGGAACCACTCGCCGCCGGCATGGAGGAACTGCTCCTTACCTTCGCCGGCGATTTCCTCGAGGGTTTCCAGGCAGTCCGTGACGAAGGCCGGCGTGATCACGAGGAGCCGCTTCTTGCCTTCCTTGGGCAGGCGCTCGAGCTCGAAGTCGGTGTAGGGCGTGAGCCAGGGTTCGCCAGCGAGGCGCGATTGGAACGAGATGGTGTGCTTGTCGGCGGTGATGCCGGCGCGTTTGACGAAGGCCTGGGTGGTTTTAAGGACCTGCGCTTTGTAGCACGTTGAGTGGATGGGGCTGCAGGTGTCGCAGCAGTCCTTGACGTGGGTGCAGTGGGCCTTGGAGGAATCGGCTTCGCGGAGATGGCGCTCGGGAATGCTGTGGTAACTCACGAGCAGCATGTCGTGCGGTAACGCGAGGTAGGGCGCGGTGACTTGGTAGAGGGCCTCGATGTAATCGGCGTCCTCGTAGAAAGGCTGAATCGTATCCACGCGCGGCGCGGAGGGAAGGCGGGCGGCTTCTTCCTGAACTTTGACGACGACGGTTTCCCACGACGACATCGCGTAGTGCGGATACTGGGGGAAGAGCAGAATTTCGGTCACGCCGTCGGCGACCATCTGGGCGAGCACGGAGGCGATCGACGGATTGCCGTATCGCATCGCCAGATACACGGGAGACTCGGCCCCGAGCTCGGCAGCGAGTTTTTTGCGGACCTTCTTTGATGTAACGACGAGCGGTGAACCTTCAGCCGTCCAGATTTCCTTGTAGGCCTCGGCGGATTTGGGCGAGCGACGCGGAGTGATGATGCCGTTGACGAGGATGGTGCGCAGGAGTTTTGAGCGCGGTTTGTCGATCACGCGTTCGTCCCCGAGGAACTCGTTCAAGTAGCGACGCACGTCGGGGACGGACGTGGAGTCGGGGGAACCGAGATTGACGAGGAGGACAGCGCGCTTGGACATGGCGCAAATTGGCCGTTTTTTTTGCGCCGATGTCAAACGATGCTCACGAATTAGTAGAGCCGCGCAAACTGCGGATTAGCCCGATCAGGCGGTGAACGTTTTCCGGTGCGATGCGGTCGGTGACGATGGAGCGCGGATAGTTGTGCTCAATGTCGAGGTGCAGGCCTTCCTCGCTGCCGGGTCGAACGAAGTCCTCGATGAAATCCATACCTCCGCGCGGCTTGATCCAGCGGTAGTAGGGATCGGGATCAGCGGACTCGATCACGATGTGATCTTTGAGGAAGACGTTGCAATACAGTGTCAGGTCGCGGAACGATGCGAACCACGTCGGCGGGTTTACCAGTTGATCTCGGATGATAAGCGTCATCGAGGGATAATGTTTAGCATTAGTGCGGCCAACTTCGCGGGGTGTTTCTATTTTGCCTTTGAATTGACCCCAACTGTGGCCAACCGTGCGACGGTCCACACATTTTTTATGAGCACTCCGCGTAAACCCGTTCTTCTCATTATCCGCGACGGCTGGGGCAGCAACCCGCACCCCGAGCAAGCCACGACCAACGCTGTCGCCTTGGCGCACAAACCGGCGGATGACGCGCTGCGCGCCGGTTCGCCGATCGCCTACGTGAGCGCCAGCGGGCTCGATGTCGGTCTGCCTCCTGGCCAGATGGGCAACTCCGAGGTGGGCCACGAAAACATTGGCGCCGGCCGCGTGGTGGACCAGGAGCTGGTGCGCTTGAACAAGCTTTTCTCGGAAAAACGCCTGCGCACCAATCCGGTTTGGCACGGTGCCTTGGAGCGCCTCCGAGCGTCCTCTACCGCCAAGCTCCATCTGATGGGCATCGTATCCGACGGTGGCGTGCACGGTATGCTGGAGCACCTTTACGGTCTGCTTGAACAGGCAAAGGAAGACGGCATCCCGTCCGACCGCGTGTTTATCCACGGCTTCACCGATGGTCGTGACACGGCGCCGACCAGCGGCCTCGGCTTTGTTCGCGCCGTCGAGGCGAAGATCAAGGAACTCAACTACGGACGCATCGCGTCCATCTGCGGCCGCTTCTGGGCCATGGATCGCGACAACCGTTGGGAGCGCGTGCAGAAGGCTTATGATTTGCTCACGGGCCGCGCGATCGCAGCACGGGCAACCTCCGCCGAAGCCGCGGTGCAAAACTATTACGAGCACCCGCTCACC
>JBEVND010000040.1:0-4098 GCA_040508285.1 Rariglobus sp.
GTCGAGCGTCACCTGCACACCACGCCGGAAAAGATGGTCGATTACTGGCGCATGTCGGCGCTCGGCGGAGTGCTCAGCGGCACGCTCGGTGTGCAAGGCCACTACGCCAACGGACTCGCCGCGCTCTTCATCGCGTGCGGACAGGACGCGGCCTGTGTGTCCGAGGCCGCCGTGGGCGTGACGCGTTTCGAAGTGGATCCGACGGGCGAGGGGGCGCTCAATGCCGCGGTGACCTTGCCCAACTTGATCGTCGGCACGGTCGGCGGTGGCACCGGCCTGCCGAGCCAGCGCGCGTGTCTCGATATTTTGGGACTCGCGGGAGCAGGCAACGCGCGTGCGTTTGCCGAAGTCGCCGCGGCCCTCGCGCTCGCGGGCGAGTTGTCGATCATCGCAGCCTTGAGCGCCGGGCAATTTGCCGGCGCGCATGAAAAACTGGCGCGCGGGCGCAAGCCGGCGTCAGGCGAGGCGGCCAACGGCGACACCACACCGCACGCATGAACCGCTGGTGGATCTATCAAAAGGAACGGTTCCCGTTGCTGGCGCACGGTCCGTTGATCGCGGCGTTTAGCGCATCAGCGGTGAGTTATTCGGCGCTGCTGCGCGGACCGGACGCGCGCCCGCTGGTTGCTTCGTATGTCGTGGCATTCCTCGTCTCGCTCGGGTCGTTCCTGCTGCTGCGCATCGCCGACGAATTCAAGGATGCGGAGGAAGACGCGAAGTTTCGTCCGTATCGCGCCGTGCCACGCGGATTGGTGAAGTTGTCGGAGCTCAAGCGCGTGGGCATCGCGGTGGGTATCGGTCAGCTTATCCTCGTCGGCGTTCTCGCGTGGCTGGGCCATGGCGAAGGCTGGCAATTGATCGGCTTGCTCGCGGTGACGTGGATTTATTTCGGGCTGATGAGCAAAGAATTCTTTGCCCGCGAATGGCTGAAGGCGCGTCCGGTCGTCTATTTGTTTTCGCACATGGCGATCATGCCGTTGGTGGATTGGTTCGCCACCGGCTGCGACTGGGTGCCCGCGGGCGGGGCGATGCCGGCGGGGCTGTTTTGGTTTCTCGCGGCGAGTTTCTGCAACGGTGTGGTGATCGAGCTCGGGCGTAAGATTCGTTCTCCGGAACAGGAAGAGACCGGCGTGGAAACCTATTCGTTTCTCTGGGGCCGGCCGATCGCGGTCGCGTCCTGGCTGACCGCGATGGCCGCGACGCTGGCTTGCGGGTTGATGGCGGCCAATCGTATCCAGTTTTCAATGCCGGTGATCGTCGTGCTGGGAACGCTTTGGCTGGTGGCGCTCGTCCTTGGTGGAGGTTTTCTCAAAACGCAAAACGGCAAACTCGCCAAAGGCATCGAGGCCGCCTCGGGTGTGTGGACCTTGGCACTTTATCTGATGCTTGGGGTCGTTCCTCTGCTCGTAAGGTAACCGCTAAAATGACTCTGATTATCCGCCATACCGATGAGTTTGAAGTCGGCGCCTTGCTGGGTGGAAAAGCCGGTGCGCTTGCACGACTGACATCGGCGAAGTTGCCCATCCCGGAGTGGTTTGTCGTCTCGCCGAAGGGCTGGTCGCGTGACGGCGTGTCGGCGGAGCTGGCGGCGGAAATCGCTGCGGCCGTGCGCGAGGTCGCGCCAGGGGCGACGTATTTTGCGGTGCGTTCCTCGGCGCTCGACGAGGACGGCGCGGAGCATTCGTTTGCGGGGCAGCTGGATAGTTTTCTTTTTGTGTCCGCGGAACGGATACCGGAAAAAGTCGAGGCCGTGTGGCGGTCGGGTTTTAGCGAGCGCATCCTCGCGTATCGCAAGGAGCGCGGATTGGCGGGCGACCCGCAGCCACCCGCTGTGCTGGTGCAGCGGATGATCGACGCGGAGACGGCAGGTGTGGCGTTCAGCGCGGATCCGGTGAGCGGACGGCGCGGGCATGCTCTCGTTTCGGCGGTGTTTGGGCTGGGCTCGGCGCTGGTTTCGGGCGAGGCCGACGCGGATACGTTCACGGTGGATCGCGGCGGAAAAGTCGTCGCTCGCAGCATCGTGAGAAAACACACGGCTCATCGCGCCGCGCCCGGCGGCGACGGCGAGGGTGTGCGGTCGGTGCCGTTGCCGGACAACGTGGCGGAGAGCGCGACGTTGAGCGACGCCGAGGCGGCCGAGGTCGCGGCGCTGGCGCGGGCCACGCAGAAACATTTTGGGCGTCCGCAGGACATCGAGTGGGCGCGGACGGATGGAAAACTGTGGCTGTTGCAGTCGCGTCCGATCACCTCGCTCGCGGCGATGGCCGATCCGGATGGCGAACTGAATCTGTGGGACAACGCCAACATCGCGGAGAGTTACAGCGGGGTGACCACGCCGCTGACGTTTTCGTTTGCGCGCGGGATCTACGAGGCGGTTTACCGGGAGTTTGCCCGCATGATGGGCGTGGGTGCCGGGCGAATTGAAGAGAACCGCGATCTTTTTCCGCGTATGCTCGGGCTGGTCGAAGGGCGCATCTACTACAACTTGATCAGCTGGTATCGGCTGCTGGCGCTGCTTCCGGGGTTTTCGGTGAACCGCGGATTCATGGAGCAGATGATGGGCGTGAAGGAAGGGCTGCCCGCAGAGTTGCTGGCCAAGCTCACGCCCGCCGGACGCTGGGCGAAAGTGCGCGATGGATTTGCGCTGGCGGGCGCATGCGCGGGACTGGTCAAAAATCACTTCACCCTGCCGGGACAGATCGAGCGGTTTTATGTGCGGCTGAACCATGCGCTGCGTCCGTGCGAGCCGGGGCTTGAGACGTTGCGTCCGGATGAACTGGCGGCGCATTTTCGCGATCTCGAGCGGCAGTTGTTGCTCAAGTGGGACGCGCCGTTGGTGAACGATTTTTTTGCGATGATCTTCTACGGCGTCGCGCGCAAGTTGACCGCCAAGTGGTGTGGCGACACGGACGGCACGCTGCAAAACGACCTGCTCTGCGCCGAGGGCGGCATGATCAGCGCGGAGCCGGCAAAACGCGTGCGCGAACTGGCGGCACGGGTGGCCGGCGATCCGGCGGGCGTCACGGTGTTGTGCGAAGGCTCGCCGACGGCGATCGACCGCTGGATGGAGGGTGCCCCGGAGTTTCGAGCGTTGTATGCGGCGTATCTCGAAAAATTCGGCGACCGCTGCCTGGAGGAACTGAAGCTGGAAAGCCTCACGCTGCACGACGAGCCGCTTACGTTATTGCGCTCGGTGGGACAATTTGCGCGTCGCTTCGGCGCGGCAGGTCTCGCGGATGCAGGCTTGGAAACAAAGTTGCGGGCCGATGCGGAATTCCGCGTGGCCGAGGCGCTGGCGGGCAAGGCGATCAAGAAACGGATTTTTAACTGGGTGTTGAAGCACACACGCGCGCGGGTGCGGGATCGCGAGAATCTGCGCTTCGAGCGCACGCGATTGTTCGGTCGCGTGCGCCGCATCTATGTGGAACTGGGCAAACGACTGCACGCGGTGGGACGGCTGGCGGAGCCGCGCGATGTGTTTTATCTGACGGTGGAGGAGGCGTTGGGCTTTGTCGAAGGCACGGCGGTGACGACCGATCTCGTGGCGTTGACAGCGCTGCGGCAGGCGGAGTTTGCGGGCTTCCGCGAGAAGGCGGAGCCGGCGGACCGGTTCGAGACGCGTGGTGCGGTTTACCTCGGCAACACGTTTAAGGCCGCCCAGGCCGCGGTCGTGCCGGAAGGCGACGCGTTGAAGGGCATCGGCTGTTGTCCGGGCGTGGTGCGGGCGCGGGCGCGCGTGATTTTGGATCCGCGCAATGCGGTGATCGAGTCCGGCGAAATCCTGGTGGCGCCGCGCACCGATCCGGGCTGGATCATGCTGTTCCCGGCGGCGGCGGGATTACTGGTGCAGCACGGCAGCCTGCTGTCGCATTCGGCCATCGTGGCGCGCGAGATGGGCATTCCGGCCATCGTGTCGATCACCGGCGTGACCACGTGGGTGAAGACGGGCGACTGGCTGGAAATGGATGGCGCGACGGGCGTGGTGCGGAAGATCGAGGCGCCGGCCGAAACGGCGAAAGAGGTTAACCACGCATGAACACTTATGGGCACTGATCCGGAAAAACAGACGACAAGCACCGAGGCGGCGGGGCGGGCGGA